>JADFZC010000597.1 GCA_015232735.1 Oligoflexales bacterium
AATAGGTAATGAGGATAATGCGACACGTACCAGGGAGAGATGCCGGGAAAGAATCAGGGACAAGTCCGGTGTATAATTTCATTACCTTGTATCAAAGATTATTTGAGACTATCTAAATCCTCATCTGCTCGGTCCGGCTGATGATGTCGTCCTGCAGCTCTTTCGTGAGTTCGGTAAAGTAAGCGCTGTAACCAGCCACCCTCACCATCAGTGAACGATATTTTTCAGGATGCCTCTGTGCCTCCAGGAAGGTTTCCCGCCTGACACAGTTAAACTGTATCTGGGCGCCTCCCAGCTCGTGATGCGCCTTCAGGAGGGCTATAAGATTCCGCTTTCCCTGAGGGGTGCTGACGATGTCGGGGTTAAGCGTGACGTTGTACAGCGTCCCGTCGGTGCTCTTCCAGAGCTCGGCTGCGTCCACCGACTTGATTGCCGAGGTAATTCCCCGCACATCCGTGCCCTGGGCCGGGCTTACCCCGTCGGAAAGCGGTTTCCAGGCTTTCCTGCCGCTGGGAAGGGCCCCGACTGACTCCCCCTGGGGAACGTTGGAGGATACCGAGAGCGTGGAGAGTTCCAGAGGAGAAAGAGGCCCGCGCAATTTTCGGATTTCGTCGTAGGAAAAATTTATGACGTCTTTTGCGAAGAAATCGACCTCTTCGATGTCGTTTCCGTATTTTGGAGCGGTTATGCAGAGTTTGTAGATATCAGGATATCCCTCAAAATTTTTTGCCATCGCCTCTTCAAGCTGCCTGAGAGTGATTTTCCTTTCATCATAGACCAGTTTTTTCACCGCATACATGGAATTTGCATACTCCGCCGTGCCCACGCAGACGATGCCGGGGCCGGTGTTGTAATGCGCTCCTCCGTCCATATAGTCCCTGCCTCTTTCAACGCAATCCTCGATCAGGGCGGAACCCAGCGGCTTTGGCTGGTAATGCCTGTGAACCTTCTGGATCAGGGTGGTGCAGACGCCGCAAATTCTGAAAATATTTTTAAGCTGCTCTTTTACCGCAGCCTCGAATTTTTCGAAGGTGTCGAAACTTTCGAGCGGCCCGGTGGCGAGTCCCAGTTTCTTGCCTGTCATCCGATGCATGCCGTTTGTAAAAACAAATTCAAAGGGAACCGCAAAGTTGGTGTAGGTGGCCGAGGCCCAGCGCACCTGTTTTCCCGCCAGCTGCGGTTCGGTGCATCCCATGATGCTGTAATTTCTTGCGTCCTCAAGCGTCAGGCCAAGCGACTCAAGCCCCCTTATCGCAACCTCGTCGGTCTGCACGTTTGGAAAGCCTATTCCCGCTGAAATCACATCGACAATCGCCTCCCAGTATTGCGGGGGCGAGCCAGCATGAATCCTCGTTGTCAGGGAGGGCTGAAACATCTTCAGGTTTTTGGAACAGTTCATGATCATATAGGTGAGTTCATTGGTTGCATCCCTGCCCTGGCTGTCCACTCCGCCAACCACCATATTTTGATAGGGCATGTACCCCGAGAAATATTTCGATGCAAATTCACTGAGCGGCCATGCGTTTTCATTGAATTTGAACAGGAAACAGTACACAAGCTCCTCTGCCTCCTCAAGGGTGAGGGCGCCGCTTTCAATATCATTCTTGAAATAGGGATAGACATATTGATCCACCCTTCCCGGCGAGGTCCCGGCGGTGATCTCCTCCTGGTAGAGCATGGCCTGTCCAAACCAGATGGTCTGAAGTGCCTCACGGAAATTCCGCGGGGGATGCTCTGGCACTCTTCTAAATACAGCCGCAATATCCAAAAGCTCTTTTTTGCGTACAGGATCCTTTTCAATCGAGGATCTTGTCTCAGCCTCGTCCGCGTACCGGCTTGCAAGAAGGATCATCCCGTCGCAACTTGACACAACCCCTTTCAGGAAAAATATCTGCTCATATTCTTCAGGAATGTCGGCACGCAGGGTTTCGAGCCTCTCAAGGGCCCGTCTCTTGATCCCGGCAAAGCCTTTCCTGAATAAAATATTATGATATCCCGGACAGAGGTCGCCTCCGCCGCTTGTCGTCTTGACCTCGCAGTCCACAACGCCCGACTCGAAGGTCACTTCCAGAAGTCCCAGCTCCTCCAGGTTTTTATAACATATTTCATCGACGGATCTTCCCTTCCAGAATGGGAATATCTCCTCCTTCAGGATTCTTCTGTCCTCTTCAGATATCTGGTAGGGGTCCACCCTTCTTCTCTCCAGGTAATCGACCTCCTTTGCCAGCCATCTCCAGGAGACGTCCGGGGAAATGATTCCCGCCCGGGGACGGCCTCCCGACAGGCCGACGATCAGCTCATCCCTGCCGATATAAATAGGCGCGGTTTCACAGGCGTGATATATGCACTTTCCCTTCAGGACCCGAGGGTCGAGCCCCCAGTGATCTTTCGCGACGCGCGTAAATGCGCGTGCGCGATCGATGGAAATGGACGGTTTTATCTTGAAATATTCCTCCCTCATCCGTTGAAGCCGGGGAGGAAGGGTTTTTGACAGCTTCTTTATGATATCCATAAAATCTCCTTGCAATATGCCTTAAGTGTCATCAGTGTCTTACATCTAGAGAATATTTTTTGAATATATCCCCCATCCGTTCCACTGAACCATCGGGGACTTTCTGTGTTTTTGGCCCGGGGTAGGGCATTCCCAGGTATTGATACTTGACCACACCCCACTCGTGGTATGGCAAAAGCTCGATATATTTGATGGTCTTGAATCTGTTTCTTTTCATCAGGAACTCAGCGCATTCCCTCGC
>JADFZC010000598.1 GCA_015232735.1 Oligoflexales bacterium
GAAAAATCAAAATGGATCGAATGGCTGTGTCACACAAACTTCAGTTTCCTGACAGGGGCTTCGCATCCCCATGAATATGTGAACAGGGCTTACAAACTCGGATATGGCGGGATCGGAATAACCGATTATGACGGGTTCTACGGAATCGTCAGAGCCTACAAGGCAGCCAGGGATATCGAAAAAAAGGGAATGATGCCGCCAAGGATATTCTACGGCTGCGAGATTCATCTTGCAAAAGACCACGATCTTCCCATCCTGTATCAAAATACAATATCCCTTCTTGCACTGAGCAGAAACGGCTACGGAAATATCTCGGGAATAATTTCATACAGCCACAGAAACGGCAAACGGGATGCATGTATTTCACTGGAAAAACTCGCAACGCTGCCTCTCGATGATATAGTCTGCATATATCCGATGAGAGGACTCTTGAGAAGAGGTGAGTTCAGGCAGTGGAGAGCGCAATGCGAAATACTGAAAGAACTTTTCAAGGACAGGTTTTACATGGCCGTAAGCTCCCACAGAAACCCCAGCGAAGACATATGGATACCCGAAGTGATCAGAATTTCAAAGAATCTTTCGCTTCAGACTCTCTTCACCCAGGATGCCTATTTTCATGCTCCCTCCGCAAAAATCATAAGCGACCTCCTCCATGCCATAAGATTAAACCGCGATATGGGCAGCTCAGTCGGACATATGTTCGTGAATGATGAAAGATCCCTTAGGGAACCAGATATTTTATGGAAACGTTATTCCAAAATACCGGATTTCCCTCAATCCGTCAAAAACTCCATCGCCCTCTCGGAGCGTTTCAATTTTTGTCTTTCCGAGCTTTGTTATCATTATCCGGACGAGATGATCCCAAATGGGTACACCGCACAGAGCTTTCTGGAAAAAATCACCATGGACGGGGCCACAGCCAGATATGGGGATGTCATCCCCGGTAAAGTCAAAGATCTCCTGCTCAAGGAGCTTTCACTCATACGCGAACTTGAGTTTGCTGACTATTTTCTTACCGTGTGGGATATAGTCAGATGGGCGCGAAGCAGAAACATCCTCTGCCAGGGAAGGGGGTCCGCCGCAAATTCTGCCGTCTGCTTCGTACTTGGAATAACATCCGTTGATCCATGTTACTTCGACCTCCTGTTTGAACGTTTTATAAGCGTTGAAAGAGGCGATCCCCCGGATATCGATGTTGACTTCGAGCATGAAAGAAGGGAGGAGGTAATCCAGCACATATATGACCACTACGGAAGGCAAAGGGCGGCGATGGTTGCAAACGTCGTCACTTTCAGATGCCGAAGCGCCATCCGTCTTGCCGGCAAGGCGCTCGGCATTCCCAATGAACTGCTGGCCAGGGCGTCCGAACTCCAGGAAACAAGGGAATATCGATGGGGCCCTGCAAGGGAAAGCATAAATGTCGTGAAAACCGCTCTTCCAGACAAAGAACCAAAAATCCCCTGGGAATTATGGGCCGTTCTTTCGGAGAAGATCAAGGGATTTCCCCACCATATGGGTATCCATACCGGAGGATTCATTCTGTCTGACGAACCTATGGACAGACTTTGCCCGCAGGAGCCTGCGACCATGGAGGGAAGGTCGGTCATACAGTGGTCAAAGGAGGATATAGAGACTCTCAAATTTTTTAAAATAGACATCCTTTCCCTTGGAATGCTGACAGCGATAAGAAAGAGTTTTGATCTGATCAGCAGCCACTGCAGAAAATCCCTTTCACTGGCCGAAATCCCGCCCGATGACCCAAAAACCTACAGTATGATTCAAAAGGCGCACACGGTTGGCGCCTTCCAAATAGAATCAAGGGCGCAGATGTCGATGCTCCCGCGTCTGAAACCCAAATCATTCTATGATCTCGTGGTGCAGGTCGGAATCATTCGTCCAGGTCCCATTCATGGAGGACTTGTTCATCCTTATTTAAGGCGCAGAAACGGTCTTGAACCTGTAATTTATGCCGACCCGAGGCTGGAACCTGTCCTGAAAAGAACGCTTGGAGTTCCGATTTTCCAGGAACAGGTCATGCGGATCGCAATGACCGTTGGAGGTTTTTCACCGGGGGAGGCTGATGAATTCAGAAGGCATATCGGATCGTGGTCAGTAAAGGAGGATTTTGCGCCGTTTGTTGACAAACTGGCTCTGGGAATGCGCAAAAACAGGATAAACGAATATTTCATCAAACAGACCATAGAACATCTCAAGGGATTCGCTGATTACGGATTCCCCGAATCCCACGCCGTATCATTTGCGCTCCTGGCTTATGCTTCAGCATATCTGAAATGCCATTACCCGGAAATATTTTTTACATCTCTTCTTAATTCACAACCGCTCGGATTCTATTCAATCCATGCTCTCATCCATACTGCAATACGCGAAGGGATCAGTGTGCTTCCCATATGCATAAATAACTCAAACTGGGACAACTCCCTTGAGAAAAGAGGCGATAGCCATGCGATCCGGCTTGGATACCGCCTTATCCGCGGATTCAAAAAAAGTGCCGCCAGCCATCTTCTGAAAGAGAGGGAAATCAAGGGGTCATTTAAAGACATCGAAAGCTTTTTAAGGGAATCGACCCTTTACCGAGGGGACATGATACGCCTTGCTTCCGCCGGAGCCTTTGAGATTTTCGGGATCGACCGAAGAAGCGCAATATGGATTGCCGAAGCCGCGCCATTTGCTCCCCTTCTTGATGACGAGGATCTATCCCCCAGATTTCCAGAAGAGGATCGCCTGAGA
>JADFZC010000043.1 GCA_015232735.1 Oligoflexales bacterium
GTGCTGAATCAAATTTATCACAGGAATGCAATAATGTCGTTTCTCAATATAAAGAGAACAGCTCAATCAACTGACACAATCACATTATAAATGCAAGTTCACTCAAGAGCAGAAAAACATTATAGAAATACATAAATAATACAGCATTACTATTGATAGGCATAAAATCAAAAAACTGATTGTTATTATAAAAAGGTACAGAAAAAATAGATTCCTTATACAGGATCATATGTAAATATCTTACCACTTTGAGCCTTTCCTTACAAGGTACAGCCACCTAAACAAAAACAATGAACATTATCCGCACTATTAAAGAATCTTCCATCGCTGATCTTTAGATAAAGTACTATCCCATCAGGCAAGTGTTATGGTTCAAATTATTGTTATCCTCACACAAAAGTTCAATCAATCATGATATAATATTTTATAGCTTTCCAGAAAAATAATTCGGAGTAAAAAGACCCTGTCATTGAAGAGGATAAGGATGAAGAGGAAAAAATACCGGAGTTTATTGAACATAAATGAGGATATTTTTTTCGATTTTAGACGCCATAATCGCCGATAACAGGGCCTTTTTACTCCGAATTATTTTCCTGGGAAGCTATAGTTAGTCCGTGGCGCGAAATGCGCCACGGACGTATCCTGGCAAGCGAAGCTTGCATAGGATCTGTTTGAAATATGCTGAAATTTCGGGGAGATCCTATACTAGCTGCACTCGTCAGGATACGTCGCTGGCGCATTTCGCGCCAGCGACTAGTTAGTCGCTGGCGCGAGAACGAGAGCGACGTGTCCTGGCAAGCGGAGCTTGCATAGGTTATATTTCGTAACAGATTCTCAGCCTTCATGGCTTAGGATACACCTGTGACGCATTTCGTGCCAGCAACCGATCAATTGTCCCCTACCATAAAGAAATTAATGAATACTTTAAGCAAAAATCTGTTAGATTATATTTACGAAAGTATAGAGGAAACGGACTGGTATGAAGGTCTTGATATATATCAGGCTGGAAAAATTTCCGAATATGTAAAACACGACAATCTTATTACAGCCAAGATCAATACTAGCTACGACAAAAAACTTGAAATCAGACTAAAGATTCATCCTGACGGAAAACTTATTCAATGGATAGAATGTTCCTGTCACAAAAATAGGAAAACCGGTCAATTCTGTGAACATATAGTCGCTCTTATAATCTTTCTGGATAGGGAGAAAAAAGAGATAATAGATAAATTGGACAATAAGATGCCAATTAAGCCGGTTACTATTGGGAAAAGGCAAAAAAAACAACCTATCATAACCAAACCAAAACCCAGGGAGGCAATTCAAGCCTTAATCCAAGCTTCATCAATCCACAGTGCAAATTTTATTGGTAATGGATCATCTCTCAGGGTTCGTCTGGAAATAAAAAAAGGGGAACTAAGCCACTTTGATTTAAGTCTTGATGAAGCCGCCGTATTTTTCATGAAAAACAAAAAAATTTCAAATTTCTCAAAAGAATTGAAAACAATAAAAGTATATAAGACACCAATTATCAATGGAACAAGAATCTCGCTTTTTGAGGATGAAAAAATTGTCGCCGAAAGACTATTTGCAATAGGGCATACAAAAAAATCTGCTGAAAAAATCAGGAAAAACAGGGATATCGATACTTATCTTTTCAATACAAAAGACGAAATATTTTTGGAAAACAAAAATTCAAAACCAGCGAAAGGACTCTTTGAATTCATTCCTCTAAAGTCACCCGAATATTTCATTGGCAATGAATATATTTTCATTCCAAAAAGGGGTTTTTGGCCTCTTCCTGAAAAGGTAATCAACAGTGCATGGAATGAACTTCCACTAAAAAAAACCTTTGAAGGTGATAAAGCTGCAATATTCATTGCATCAAAATTTTCTGAGTTTCATGATTGCGGTCCAATTTGGGTGGATAAGAATCTGACAGAACAACATCCCAACGCAGTTTTATTAATGAAAAGTGTAAATGTCCATCATTATGAAAAAGGCTGGTACTACCTTGATCCCAGATACAAATGCGGAAATATTGACATCTCCATGGTCAATCTCATGAAAATATATCAACAAAAACATAGAACTTATTTAAACTCAAAGAACACCTGGGTAAAGATGCCTGATCTCGTCCGAGAATATGAATGGAATCTGGACGACAGCGGAAATTATTTAAAAGTTGACAATATCGGTTTGTTGAGAATCAAGGCAATAATGGGAGATTATGATAATTTTGCTGGCAAAAAGCGACTTCTCAGTCAAATCAGAAATCAGACAGTGTTTACCTCAGGCAAAGCAATCCCCTCATTAATCCATACAAATTTAAACCTTCGTGAATATCAAAAAATCGGACTGCAATGGATGTGGTGGCTTCACAAAAATAACCTAAATGGCCTTCTGGCAGATGAAATGGGCCTTGGAAAAACACATCAGGCAATGGCAATTCTTTCTCTGATTCAGAAAGAGAATAAAAATGACACAAAATTTCTAGTTATAGCTCCAACAACCGTCCTGGATCACTGGATGGACAAAATAAATGAATTCTGTCCAAACTTGAAACCTCTAAAATATCATGGGATAAAAAGACAATATAATTTGAATCTTCGAGACACTTCTTTCACAACTCTGGTTACCAGCTATGGAATACTGCTGCGAGACATAAAAACGTTATCCTACCACCACTGGCAATGTATTATTCTTGACGAGGCTCATTATGTAAAAAATAATGAAACAGCTACATATCAAGGGGTCTGCAGATTAAGAGGTGATACAAAATTCTGTCTGACTGGGACCCCAATTGAGAACCATCTAGGCGAGCTCAAAAGTATTTTTGATTTTATGCTTCCAGGATTTCTTGGCTCCGATGAATATTTCACAAAAAAGTTCATAAAACCTATTGATAATGGAAACTCCAGCGAGATAGAAACACACCTGCAACGACTTATTCATCCATTCAAGCTTAGACGGACAAAAGAACAGGTCTTAAAGGATCTCCCGGAAAAAGTAGAAGATATCAGACATTGTGGTCTCTCTTCAGAACAGGTCAAGTTGTATAAAAATGTATTGACATTAAAAGCCACCCCGCTCATACATCAGCTGAAAAATCTGCAGAAACCAATTCCGTACTTGCATGTTTTTGCTATACTCACTCTTTTAAAACAGATTTGCGACCATCCCGCACTGGTCACTCCAGGCGCTGACTTCAGAAATCACGAAAGTGAAAAATTTGATCTTATGAAAGAACTGATATCGGAAGCAATCGGTTCAAACCATAAAATCGTAATCTATAGTCAATATGTGAAAATGATTAAAATAATATCTGAATACCTCAATGATATCAAGTTATCCCATGTAACTTTGACCGGACAGACAAGAGCAAGAGGCGCCATCATCTCAAGATTTCAAAATGATCCCGAGTGCAAAGTATTTCTCGGTTCACTGCTGGCTGGCAGCATAGGAATAGATTTAACAGCAGCATCTGTGGTTATTCATTATGACAGATGGTGGAATGCAAGCAAGGAAAATCAGGCAACAGACAGGGTACACCGCATAGGTCAAAATAAAAACGTACAGGTCCTGAAACTAATGGCTAAAGGAACACTCGAAGAAAAAATTAACACACTCATTATCAGCAAAAAGCACCTCTTTGATAAATTCATGAATAAGGACGAAGAAATATTTAAAAACTTTTCAAGAGAACAGTTGATAGATCTATTGGAAGAGTAAGCTTCCTCTCAAAGCAGAGGCCTGAATTTAAAAATCATGCTCAAGGAAAAAATGGCATACCTAAATGTCCAGTATTTGCCTAACATAGTCTTCAGCAAACACCATTTTAATCTCTTAAAGTATCGGAGCATAAAGCTTCTCTAAGCCTGTAACGAACAATATCGCGGCCAAGTACTACAAGGGTTTCATCAAGAGGAGGCGAATCCTTGCGACCGGTAGCAATAAATCTAATCGTCATAAAAAAGTCCTTTGGTTTCCACTGCAATTCAGAACGCACTTTTTCCAGACAATCCTTGATATTCTGCACATCCCAATCATAAAGATCATCAAAATTTTCCAGTAATAATTCCAGCATATTTCTAACATCAACCTTCTGTTTTGACTTTGGAACAACCGGAAGCAGTGAAAAATCAACCGATCCAGAAAAGAAAAACGTGTTATTTCCCACGAACTGATCGAAGCGAGACATCCTTTCCAAAGCAAGAGGCTTAAGCTTCTTTAGATTTTTTACGGAAAAAATCTCCTCTCTAATATATTCGCAGAATTCATCTTCACTCATTTTATGCATATATTGCTGATTAACCCATGAGAGCTTGGCTTGATCGAACACAGGTCCACCTAAAGATACATCTTTAAAATCAAAGGCGTCGATCATTTCTTCAAGAGAAAAAATTTCGCGATCGTTCCCAATGTTCCAGCCCATGAGTGCCAGATAATTTAAAAGAGCCTTAGGCAATATTCCAATCCGCTTGTAAAACATTATTGATATGGGATTTTTTCTTTTTGAAATCTTGGACTTATCTGCATTTCTAAGTAATGGAAGATGAACCCATTTTGGTTCTTTCCACCCAAACGCCTTGTATAGGAGGACATGTTTTGGCGTAGAAGATATCCACTCTTCTGCCCTTATAACATGACTGATCTCCATAAGATGATCGTCAACCACATTCGCAAGATGGTACGTTGGCAAACCATCCGATTTCATCAAAACCTGGTCATCAAGCTGTTCATTATTGATTTCAATTTGTCCCCTTAACTCATCAAAAAATTTAGTTGTCCCATCATCCGGCATCTTCATTCTAATAACAAAAGGCACTCCTCTTTCCATATTGCCGGCTACTTCCGAAGGCGACAGTGATAGGCAATGTCTGTCATACTTGGTCGTCAGACCCTGCTGCTTTTGACTGTCTCGAAGCTCTTCTAGTCTCTTATGTTCGCAAAAACAGCGGTAGGCAGACCCATTTCTTAATAAAATTTCAGAATACTCCCTATAAATGTGAGACCGTTCCGATTGACGATAAGGTGCATGATCGCCACCCTTGTCTGGTCCTTCGTGCCAATTAAGCCCTAACCAAGTTAGGCCTTCTATAATCATAGCTTCACTTGAAGGACGCGCTCTTAGCTGATCCGTATCTTCGATTCTGAGAATGAACTTACCACCGTTCTTTTTTGCAAAAACATAATTAAAAAGAGCTACATAGGCCGTTCCTACATGAGGATCTCCCGTGGGTGAAGGTGCAATCCTGACCCTTATTTGGTTTTTTTCATCCATTTTTTCCACCTTATGCTTCAGCTATTTCTTGTATCCATCTGTTTTATTATTTATACAGATAGTTCCTAATTTTATTTACCCTGAGTGTCAGGTTTATAATGGGAGCCCTATTACAAAGCAACTAACTTTTTAATATTCTCTCATTTTTTAAAAATTGGACATCAACTTCTGGGAGGGCTCTTAGAAATTGAACAAAAAAGACGACCCAAGAATTCGTACTCTTTTCATAGATGATGTGGATCAAATCGACTGCGCCATTTTTGACCCATCCCAGGGGATAATTGGCCAATCCTGGCATGTCGATGTGAAAGTTACCGGAATTCCGGACGATAATGGTTTTGTTTATGATTTTGGTGAATTAAAAAAATTGATAAAAAAAGTTCTTAAATCCACGGTCGATCACTCACTCCTGATTCCGGTCCTATCAACTCAAATCCAATATCAGGAAACAACTTCAGGCGAACTTTGGAAATTAAAAGCAAAATCGCCATTTATTGAAAACGACAACGATTGGGAATACAGATGCCCAAAAGGAGCGGTATTCCCCATCAGGGCCATCAATATCACCAAAACACTCGTTGAAAGAGAGTGTACAAAACTCATCAGACATAGATTACCGGAATACATAACTGATATCCAAACAACTCTGCGAGCTGAAAAGGCTGGGCCTGGCGCTTCTTTCATTCGATATACTCATGGTATTTCAGATCACGAAGGCCTCTGCCAAAGGCCATTTCACGGACATAGAAGCCTTGTAGAAATTTATGTGAATGATATAAAACGAATAGATTTGGAACAATATGTAACCCACGAAGTACTCGGTCCGACTGTTCATATCGCCTCAAAATCCCAACTTTCAAATAAAAGTGAAAAGAGCACATACCGCAACTCCAAATCATCTTCAAAATCGCAAACCGTTAAGCTTTCCTTCAAAGGAACCCTGGGAAAATACCAGGCGTTAATCCCGAAAGACAAAATATTTTTTGTAGAAAACATGACTACCATTGAATCAATATCCCACCATATTTTAAAAATAATTGAGAAAAGAGAAAAGACCGGAAGCCGGATAAAGATCACCTGCTACGAAGGAATCGGCAAGGGAGCCATTGCCGAAAATTGAACCGATTATGCATATTTTTCATAAAAATCTTTTATATATGCTCTTTATTGTTTTCGTAAAAACGTATAACTTCCCTGTACCAACTTTGCTTAAATTCCAAGTGAGGATCACTTAAAAAAGATTCAGGATGATACTGAACACCAGCCGCAACATATCCGTGATGTGGCCAGTACTCTATTGATTGTATCTCCATATTTTCACAATAGGCGCTCACCTTCAATTCTGGGTTTTGCAGGATATTTCTAACGATCAGGGAATTGTATACTGTGGCTTGAAACTCATTAGGCATATTGGAAAAAAGTCCTCCTCTCCAGGCTACGCCAATTTTCCTCACAGAACCATGCTCTGGGTATTCGGAAAAGTCAATTTGGGCTCCAAGCGAATACGCCAAAATCTGGTGTCCCAGACATACACCCAATATTGGAATCTTTCCCAAAAGTTTTCTTACCAGTTCCACTATATTTTCTGAATCCTGAGGTCGCTTTGGCCCGGGAGAAATGACCAAAGGCATAGGTGACAAAAGAAATTTTTGAATATTTTCATCATCATCACAATAAATATGCACTAACTCCACAGAAACTCGTTCACTGTTTAAGGCCAGCCACTCTATGAGATTAAAACTAAAACTGTCATAATGGTCAATGAAGGCTATTCTCATACAAAATAAAATCCTCTTGATCTAACAGGAGATAAATTCAGAAATGTCAACCTTCAGCAAACAAACCACAGGGGACAGATATAGAAGACTGTATAAAAAAATTTATTTCATTAAAATTATCATCATGTTAACTTTGCTAACCCACCCTGAAAAGGCTGACTGTCATTGGAGTACACTACAGCAAGGGAATAATCAATCAAACAGAAACTTGACGAATTACCTGGAATTCCTTTCAGAAGTAAATGCCAGTTCACTTCTCGAGGGTGCCGGCTGCCATGGTTCATTAGGTTATGATATAGGTTTCATTGGACAAAAAGCTTACATACCAGATGAATCTCAAACAATAAAAAACTACTTCTACATCCAGGGAGATAGAGAACAAAATGAACCTATTATCATCCCAAAAATTATTTTCCTTAAAGGACTTCCATGGCCCATCGACCTTGGCGTTAACTATGGCCATGTGCAAGGAGGAAAAATAAGTCAGTGGAGCGCCCATGTTCAATGGTCTGTCTATGAAGATTTTCAGATGCCTGCCCTGGCACTTAGGGCAAATTTTTCAAAAATGTCAGGAATCAAAGATACCGAATTCGACAGCCGTGGTGCATCAATATACGGGAGTTACTCATTTCTAAGATATTTCACTGTATTTGGCGGACTCGGAATGGAATATCATCAAGCCGAAATACATTCGTTGGGTAAAAATGATGCCGTATATTTTATGATTTCAAAAAATGATGATATTATTCGAAAAACATGGATCAACACATCAGAATACTTTGGGGCAAGGATTTTAATAATTCCTCCAACACTCTCCATCGCTATTGAAGCACAAACAAGAGTCAATGAAAGCAAAATATTCTTGGGAAAAATTTCCTTTACTCTTTAGAATTAAACCTAATCCGCATAACATCTTCAAGAACAGAAAATATGACTTCACTTGAATTTTTTGAATAACTTGACCTCTGAGCATTAATAATTTTTTCTTTTTCAATTTCAAGAGCGGTAATCGATTCTATTAACGTATTTCCACTCAAATGTCCCTCTCTAAGAACAATAGCCCATCCACGTGCTAAAAAACATTTTGCATTATCAACTTGATCCCCGCGGCTTCCAGCTTCGAGTGGTATTAATAACATTGGTTTTTTTAATGACAAAAATTCAAAAATGGAATTAGCTCCAGCTCTGCTGACAATCATATCGGATGCAGCATAAATATCTTTTAATTCATTTCCAATATATTCAAAAGATTTATAATTACGATGAGAAAAATCGATGGATTTGCCTTTTCCCGTAATGTGAATCACCCTAAGCTTTTTCACCAATTCCGGCAAAGCTTCCAATAGAGCCTGATTAATTTTCTGTGCACCAGAACTTCCTCCCATAATCAGAATAACAGGCATTTCATCCGAATCAGCAAAACAACATAGCTTCAATCCCTCAATCCTATTTCCAGTTAGAAGTTCAGGTCTGATCGGAATCCCGGCAAATATGGATATTTCGGAAGGCAAATGATTTTTTGTATCGGGAAAACTAAAAAGTATTCTGCGTGCAAATCTTGCGATTATCCTATTAGCCAAACCCGGAGTCACATCCGATTCATGAGAGATAACAGGAATTCTCAGCAGCCATCCGGCCATTGCAACAGGAACACTAACAAACCCACCCTTGCTAAAAATAATGTTTGGACGGATTGAAACAAGCAATATAAGTGACTGAATGAATCCAATCATTATTCTGAAGACGTCAATGAAATTTTCAAATGAAAAATATCGCCTTAGTTTCCCTGCCTGGATCTGATGAAATTTTATCTGCGGATCTTTTATCAATTCCTTTTCGATTCCTGAAGATCCAATGTAATCTAACTTCCACCCCCTTCTAACATATTCAGAGATCATAGCCAAATGCGGCATAACGTGTCCTGCCGTACCACCGCCAGTTAGAACAATATGTATTTCCTTTTTATTCATATAACCAGTCACCATATTGAATCATTTACACACCAGCAAGCCCTGGCACCTGTAACTTAAGAGGATAACAATCATTAATCAATTGATGAATATATCTTCTTTCTCCAACAAATATCTTTAAATCACAGTTTAGTAATTTGCTTAATTCATCAATAATTTTCTGATTTGTAGGGTCAGCCATCAAAACCTTGAATTCATCTCCCTTTTCAGAGTACCCCATCGGCAACACCTCCCACTTGCTCGCCTTTGAAAACGGAATTCTTTCGAATGCATCATATGGGATATTCCTGTTCCCAATTTCTTCTATCTTTTCAAGATTCAACACTCTCGAAATAAAATCTGACAACTGCTGTTCAGTAAATATATTGCATTCAAGAACAGCCATATAAGAAGAAACATCCCATTTTTTCTTAAATCTCTCAATGATGGCGACAGTTGAAAGACTAAGTTCACCTTTTTTTGAGAGTAGTTGTATGAGATCCACTTATTGTTAATCCTCGACCATAATCCACTTGATATCAAAATCATCAATACCTTTTATCTGAACACTTTTTGGTTTTTCCATATTTTCACACAATTTTGCGGAGTTTTCGACCAGACTCCAAAACTTTTTCCAAATAAACCTAACACAGATTCTTTCACTATTCAGCTTTTTAACATCTGAGATATCAACAATAATCCTCCTTTCAGATTCCCAAATACTAAATTTGGCCGACTGTCCGTTAATTTCATATCCCGCAATATTGTTTGTCCAACTTTGAGGAATCTTGTTTTTCAAAAAACAAACAACCTCCTCAGGACGAATGGGCAAAAATTCTCCCTTTACCTCTAAAAAACCACTCTTGCTTATTGACAAATCAGGTATACGATCGGCAAGTATGCCGCTTTTTTCAAACTTAACATTTTGCTCATTAAACTTAATGCTTATAGATGTCTGACCTAAAGGGTTATATGCCTCAAGGCGCCATCCATTCCCCCTGGAAGCGACCCAGTCAAGGTTAACATTTTGAAATATTACCTCTCCCCCCCTTTCCACACTCAGACTTATAACACCATCACCATAACGACAACTATCGAAAAAACCAGCAACAGATAAAGGCAAAGAAACCTGTTTCCTAACTGGAACTGTTGATTGACATCCCATAACGTAAAATAAAGCAAATATGGCGTTTATTATACAATACCTATCACAGGATTTATTCAGTCTATTTTTCAATACGCTTAAGTTTCTTTTCAATTCTATCCATGTCTCTCTTTTCACATCTGCCCTTTAACGCTTTTCTATAATAATCCAGTCCAGTTTTCTCATCCTTTTTTGCGATATAAACATCACCAATATGCTCAAGAATAACCCCTTCCCCCGGAACTATCTTGTCTGCCTTATTAAAAAATTCCAGCGCCTCATCATACATTTTTTTCTTAAAATAGACCCACCCTAGCGAATCCAGATAAAAACCATCACCAGGCTTCAATTCCAATGCTTTTCTTATCAATTCCTCAGCTTCTTTCAATTTCTCGCCTCTATCAGCGTATAAATATCCAAGATAGTTATATGCTGCACTATTTGATGGATCCTTTTGGATAACCTCCTTCATTGTTTTAACACAATTATCTATCTCACCATTTCTTTCGTAATTTACTCCAAGTACAAATAATAAATTAATGTTTTCGGGATATGTCCTAACCCCTTCCTTAAGAAGCTGAATTGCATCGCCAACCTTCTCAATCTGCCATAAAATTTCAGATGCAACTATATAAAACTCGGTCGCCTTCTCCCCTCCACCGCTGGCCACACGCTTTGCATAAGAAATCGCCTCTTCATATTTTTTCTGCAGTTCAAGTATTTTAATTGAACGATAATCTGCATGGACCTTATATTGTGAAAATTCCGGAATCCTACTGTAAGTGTTCAATGCGCTATCATACTTATTGACTTTTTCCTGCCCCAAAGCGGTCATATAAAGTATCCTGTCAGAATCAGGGTACTCTTCCGCCAGGTTTTCCAATATCTTGGATGCTTCCTCATATCTCTGAAGTTCCCACAGTATAAAAGCCTGTTGAACCTTTAAACCTGGACGTTTTCCCTTTCCATTGCTTTCCGCTTCCTTTAGTAAAGCTAGTGCATCGTTCAAATCTCCAATTTGATGATAAAGCTCAACCATGCGTCTTGTCAGTTCTTCATTCGCAGGATCCAGCCTGAATAATATTTCATAGAGTTGAACCGCCTGTCTTGATTCCCCATTAAGCTCAAGAGCAAGAGCATAAGTGAGAACATTTTCAGGATTCTGTCCCTGTAAATCATATGCCCTTTTTGCCGGCCTTAATGCTCTTTTCTTGTCACTTGATGATAAATAAAGCCTTGCCAAAATCCCCCATCCATCAATGAAAGAAGGATCCACATGGACCAAATCCTCGGCAACTGCTATGGCATTTCCGAGATTCCTTTGCTGCTTGTGCAATTCAATAAGTCCCAGATACGGATCTATCTTTGTCGGTGAAAGCTCAATAGCCCTCTCAAAATGAAATATTGATTTCTCAAAGAGGCCTTGATTCGCAAGAAGTCGGCCATACAAAGTATGTACTTCTGAAGTCTGAGGATAAAGAAGGACTATCTTGCGACATTGTTGCAGTGCCTTATCAACAGCACCTGTCTTGGCCTCGGTTTCAATCATTTTTATTGCCAGTAAAGCGTTTGATTCAAGGTTATACGCTTTCTCCATCAATTGTCTTGAAATGGAAATATTTCCCTTTAATCCCTCATACTCTGCTACCAAAAAATAATAACGGGCGTTAAGCTTTCTGGTTGCGGGTGACCAAAATGATGCTGGATTTTTTTCAGATGATTTTGGATCGAGTTCAATAATCTCATCAAGCTTTGATACTCCTTCCTGCTTTTTCGAGGGACTTGTACTAAAGCAAGCTGTCAGACTACAAAAAATAAAACAAAAAATTCC
>JADFZC010000599.1 GCA_015232735.1 Oligoflexales bacterium
CGCCTGTCACAAACCAGTTGTAGGAGAGCGATCTTTCGCCGGAGTTGCGCCCCCGTTCGTTTGTAGGCTGCGTCGTCGGTGGGTTTGCGGGGGGCGGATCTTCAAGCAGATTCGCCGGCGCTGGAGGCGTATCCGAAGCTGCCGGAGCGGTGCTTGGGGAAGCCGTCGTCTTTGTGCCTGCGGCGCTCTGGTTTGAAGTTGAGGCGGCCGCTGTCGCCGTCATGGATATTTTTACGTTCCCGCTTCCAACGCTGGCCCCTTCAGCCGGGGTGATGGAATCTATGGTCGGCGATGCGAGGGTAAGATCGCTTGACCCCTCGGGTCTCACAGCAAAAAGCGATGTCATGAGAAATTCGCTTCCGCCCGACTTGATTCGAAGACCGAATTTCGCATCCCCGCCCCTGCCGGAAGGGAACCTGCTTTCAAGGGGCACCTTTGCGGTGATCCCCGCCTGAAGGTGGCGAAATCCGGTATACTGATCGTACTTAAAGCTTGACGGATCTACCGTAATGTCCGATGCCTCAAGAACCACCTCCATCGGGTTTTCCGCCGAAGGCTTGAATGGTTCAATGGTCGCCTCGGAGTTCCCCGGAACCGCTATATGGACCGTGATGGGAACGGTGCTTTCACCCTCCTGTTTTGCAAGCTTGCTTACGAGCGGATTTGCGACGGTTCCAAAAACCTTGAGCCTGTCTAGAAGCTCCTGGCGCGAAAGCGCGTCCGCCTCCTTCTTTCCGCAGCCTGTCATCACCCCTGTAATTAAAAATAGGTATATTATCAGGTATCTCATTATAATACTCCTTTCAGCTCCACAAACGGAACTGTGCTGAACGATTTTCTCGGTTGATCTGTCATATAATCATAGCTTGCCGTCATGCTGTCCGTCTGCGGCTCCATCCACCATGAGTCGACGCCGAGCCTGACCGACATCTTCCAGGTATCAAAGAGAACCTCCTTTGTCACATACGCGCTGACCGACTGGACAGGGGGCATGTTCGCGCTGTTTTCGTTCTCAGGATTTTCTATCGCGACATAACGGTCGTTAGCCGCGTCATACGTGGAACCCAAAGAAGGGGTATAGGTGTTGCCTGTGCTGTATCGGTACGCTCCGGCCACATCCCATGTCTTTGTAAGCTTGTAGCCGCTTACTATGTTTCCCACGTGCGTCTGGTCATAAGCGGACCTAAGGAAGGGCTGATCCTTCGAATCGCGCTCGACCGTTTTGGAATAGGTATACGATATCCAGCCGAAATAGCGGCTTGTCAGACTTCGTCTCAGGAAAAGCTCAAAGCCGTCTGTCCTGTTTTCGCCATTGTTGCTGTAGCGGTCAATGGGATCAGGCGTGACTATGCTGAACCCCTGCTTGTAGAATCCCTGTACCTCCGTGGACCATGCCTCGCTCCAGCGGGTTTCCAGGCCAAGGACGTAATGGTATGTCCTTTCAAAATTAAGGTTGGGATTTCCCCTTTCGTTATGCGCCTCAATAAACGAGGGGCTTGTCGAATACTGTCCGACGGTGGCCTTGATGTCGTTTGAGGGGCCCACGGCCGTAGTCGTGATAAGCCTTGGATCAAGGGAAGTCTTCTTGATCTGGCCGTTGTTGAAGGCGCGCACCCCCGGGGTGAGCTTCACGGGACCGTATTTCTGTTCGACTGCGGTCCATGCGCCCAGGTTCTGGTAATTCACCTTGTCCGCAAGATCAGTATATGTGCTTGACGCAAAGTCCAGGGTCGACGACGTCTGTTTCACGTTGACGTTCTGGGGGTCGACGCCAAGGTAAAGGTTTTCATTCTGGCTGAGAATGCGGGTGAATTCCGTCGGCACGCGAATCTTGGTCTGTTCAAGGCTGGTGTCGCTGTTTGTAATCTTGTTTCCCATGTTGGTATAGGATACCTGGGGAGTCGTCCTTGCAAGCCACGACTTGTTTATGGTGGATGACTGTTCAACGCCCAGAACACCGAACCTGGATGTGATGCTTGTCGTCATGGGAACGTCCGTAGAGTTCTGGAAATTGTTCGGAAGCTCAACCTTTGTCCCATCTTCGCCGGCTATGAGTGTGACCTTGCGGTAGCCGTCCGAAAGCTTTGAAGTATAGGCCACATGCGCATCCTTGAAATAGGGGGTTTCCCTTATTTCGGTTTTGTTTTTCTGCTGCATCGACTGATAGTATCCCTTGCTGAGAGAATCGACATAGCTTGTCCTCAGCGAGGTAGACAGCGCCCCTTCCTGCCCAACGGGGGTCCTGTTGTATACTCCGCTGTAAAACGGGTAGTTCATCGTCAACTCGGTGACGGAATGCTCGGGAATATCGCTCTTTGTAAGAAGCCTGAGGATACCGCCGCTTGCATTTCCATGCTCAACACCGAATCCGCCCGCCTCATAGTCTACGCCCTGAATCATGGAACCCGGAAGAACCGAAAGGTCGGCCAGGTTGTGAAATACGTACGGGACTTCGATGTCGTCCACAAGGTAGAGTGAGTCCTCGGGAGCGGATCCTCTGATGATGATCCCGTTTATGTTGGTAAGGGCCGTCGTGTCAACCCTCATCATCATGCCTCTGGCACCGCCGGGACCGCCAGGTCCGCCAGGAAATCCGGGTCCTCCGCCGGGAAAGTTGCCGCCCGGACCGCCCTGAAATCCATTTGCTCCGCCGGGAGGCATGGGCGGCATGCCGCCCTGTGATCCTGCACCGGGGGGAGGCATTGGAAACCCTCCACCGCCTGGCGGTGGCATCGGAGGTCTTGGCC
>JADFZC010000600.1 GCA_015232735.1 Oligoflexales bacterium
ATCGATCGTCCAGCCAACCAAGATGCTGAGGATCAATGGGGTTCAATTCCCCGGGAGACGTTGATCCATCCCGACGTGTAAAATCAAGCTTAGCCCAAGTCGCCGAGTTTACAACCTGACGCAATTTTCCATCTGAAGAGGTGGACTCCCCAAAATCGCTCACTCCTATATTAGAAAAATTAAAAGTAACGAGTTCCGCTTTCTTTGAACCATCTGAGTCTGACCTTACATTACCCACCATCAATTTTAGACCTTTTTTCAGCGGAAATTGCCTGTTCGGCTCGTACGAATATTTATATTTTGAGGGACTTTGCTTATCGAATTCCAGATATTGCCAACCATCACGGTCCGGACTCGTAACATAACGCATGATCTTGGAAGCGGCAAATCCGACGATATCGGCCTTGCCATCGCCATTGATGTCCGCCAAGGCTCTTGTGTGATAGAAATTCCTCCATCCCTTTTCATATGTAAATTGCTGATCCGAATCCTTTAAACCCCATGTGGAAGAGTAGCTGAACCCTGTTCCCGTCGATAAATAGACGTCTAAAGTTTTTTTACCAAATCCTACCAGATCATCTTTGCCATCCCCATCGACATCGCCGGCAAGCACCAGATATTTCGTAGATCCCCATCCTGTATTGCTGCTAAACGCGTTGGCTGACCAGGCTGATTTGAAACTGCTTCCTGTAGATTCATAAACAAATGTAGCCTTTGTTCCTATTGCTACTATATCCATCTTGCCGTCGCCATTGACATCGGCCAACATTCGTGGATTGTCTCGAGTAGACCATCCGCCATGGGTTGTAGTTGGAGCAGTGGACCACTCTCCATCGTAAACAAACGCTGAACCGACGGACTTCCAAACTTCTACTTTGTCATGAAAAAAATTTACTATATCAGCCTTACCGTCACCTGTGACATCGCCTACCAGTTGAAGCGGGACTTTGTCATATTTATACCAGTAATTTTTCCATGTCTCCACCATCATTTTTGCTGTCGCCAACACGCCATATGAATGTGTAAATGGATTCAGTTTTGTTGGAGAGGAGTTGGAGGTAAAGGGATTTATCTCAGCAAGAGTCCATAAGGACGATGTATCTGAAGCGCAGCGTATCAAAGGCTCAGTGATATCGGCATAGGAATGAAATTTCTTGATATTGTTTTCGAAGAAGTCAGTCCCGGACAAACCTGTTCTAATGAGATAAAAACCACTTGAGTCTGTGAATGTTGGAATACGTTCTTTATCGATCCAGAGTTTCTTATTGTTTGTCATTTGATCTTGAAAAACATGATTGAGGTACTTATCCATTTGATATTCAAGTTCATGAGCCTCGTCATAGCTTATGTTTTTCTCTTTTTTAACAAAGTTGAGAAGACCATTGTCGTGGTATACGTCATCGGTATCATCATGCGTCATAATACCCATCAAATAAGCAGCATCGCCCCCATAACTGGCTTTTCCGCTGGAGTCATAATTTTTTTTGACGTATCGAATGACATCTCCTATAAAATCAGACCAATGAAGGCTTTCGGAATACATACAGCTGTCAGGCCGCGTGGGAACATAAGCGGAATCAGGATAGACAGAACCCTCATAAAGATATTGAATCTTTTTTTCTACATAATTTCTAAAATTTGAATCTGCAGTTGGATCCTCCAGAATGTATTGAAGGGCTCTTTCCACAACAAGCCTGCGATAAAAATTGCCTGCAGCGAATGTCTTGGTAGACACCCCATAAAATACTGTCACCGTTATCCCAAAAATCAATTTTTTCATTTTACTCCTCTTACAGTCAGTTTAATTTGACATTTTTCGAATTATTTTAAAATCTAATATCTTTAGTTTTCGTTCTATTGTGAAAAAGGACTAACCGAACCAAAAAGTCCTCAAGATCGAGTCTCAAACCTCGAACGTTGACATAGCGGAGTATGAATATCTCTGACTCAATACCTTCAGGATCTTTTCTGTCATTATCTAATTGTCGGTTAACGCAACCCCACGACCTCTTCTGAATTGTCAATTTCCGTAATCTCGTCGCTAAACTGTTTCTTTTGGACAACTATACGGATCGGGGATTCCAATTTTTTATCTTCCAGGATTCCTGTCCCAAAAAAATCGTTAGCACCTTCGAAAATACCATCGCCGTCACCATCGATTTTTACGGATACCGATTTTACAGAGTCAAGCAGACTCGGATTCACCTCAAATGAAATCGTTGTTTTCAATTCGTTTGCTGGTTTTTCTGACAGTTCATCCACTATTTTGTTTTCAGCATCAAGTAAATAAAACTGCGCGAAAGCCTCTTGACCGAGCCCATCAATTCTCGAACCTTTTTCGTCAGAGAATAAATCAATTTTCAATAATGATTCAGATTTTTTTTCATTCTCGCAGGCGTAAAGAAAAGTCATCGATAATAAAATATAAAAAATAAAACGTCTAAATGGAACTTCCATATCTACTCCTCAATTTTCAAGTACATTTTGCATTCAAAAACAACACAACGCGCCTCTACCCACGTAGGCGCTTCGAGCTGAATGCAAAATTGTATCCAGAAAGAGAAATACAAGGTCAATTTCTTCAAAAGCAAAATTAATATTCTTAAAGTACTGTTGGTTATCCCTTTTCTTAGTCAAAATGAGCAGCAGAATATTAGCTGCTAAAAAAAACTCTGATGTCGGGGGGGTGTCGGAGAACAATGCCATTCGGTTAAGGGCAAAATCGTCATCCTGAGGCAAGGCTGA
>JADFZC010000601.1 GCA_015232735.1 Oligoflexales bacterium
GCTGGTTGCGTCCCTTGCCGCTGAGGGACCGTCCTTGTTCATCTGCATGTGTCTGTGTATATTTTCAATAACGATTATGGCATCATCGATTAGTATGCCTATTGCAAGGGAAAGACCCATGGTTGTCATGAAATTCAGGGTAAATCCCATTTGCTTGATGAGCGCGAATGTGCCTATTACCGAGGTCGGAAGTGCGACAGCGCTTATAATGGTTATTCTTATATCCCTGAGAAAGAGGAAAACGATAAGTGTGGCAAGAACGGCGCCAAGCACAAGGTCAAATTTGACTGTATTGATCGATCCTTCAATATACACGGAATTGTCGCTTATGACGCTTATCTGCGTGCCTTTTGGAAGCTGGGCGGAGAGTTGCCCCACGGTTTTCCTTACTCCAGCTGCCACTGATGTCGTATCGCTTCCGGCCTGTTTCTGCACAAGCATGATGATCATTGGATCTTTTCCGGAAAATGCGGATGTCTTCTCTTCAGCGAGTGTTTCCCTTACAAGCGCCACGTCGGCGATTCTGAGCGTCTGTCCTGTGGCGGACACAAGAGGTATACTGCCTATGGCCTCGGCGCTTCCTTCCTTGCCTTTGAGGCGGATGCTCCACTCTTTGGTTTCGCTGGTCAGCTGACCGGCAGGAATATCTATATTTTGCGATTTTACCGCCGTCGCCACATCCTGAGGGCCAAGTCCATAACTTGAAAGCTGGTCCCTGTTTATTTCAATATGGATCTCTTTCTTGCGAAGTCCGGCTACGGTAACTCCAGCAACCCCGCTGACCCTTTCCATGGCGGGTTTTACAATGTCGTCAACAATCTGTGACAGCTCACCAAACGGCATATCCTTGCTGTTTATTCCCACGTTCATGATTGGAGCGCCGCTGATATCGATTTTTCTTACGATAGGGGTTTCGGCGTCTGTAGGAATCAGGGAAAGCGATGCGAATATTTTGTCCCTTGTCTCCTGGGCCGCAAGGTCTCCGTTTTTTTCCAGTTTGAATTTCAGTATTATCTGCGCAACGCTTGGATAGGCGTTGGATATTATCTGATCAAGGCCTGATATCCCGTTGACGGCTTTTTCGAGGGGGTCCAGGATCTTGTCTTCGATGGTCTGCGGATCGGCACCAGGATATACGATTGTAACGGTAACGAATGGAAAATCGATATTTGGAAACTGGTCTATGGCGAGGTCAGGCAGCGCAAACAGGCCGAAGACTATGAGAACCAGGTTAAGCATTGTTGCAAAGACCGGTCTTTTTATGGAGACATCCGACAGTAGCATAGATTACCTCACTTCCTTGTGGTTACAGGAGCACTGCTTCGGCAAAGAGGCCCGGGACAATTTTTGATTCGCCTTTTGGTGCACGTACTATAACTTGAAACGTCCTGCTGGAGTCTGCCACCACAGGCACGAGTCTGATAACATCAAGCCTTCCTTTGAATCCTGTGGATGGTATGCTTACCTCAAGCTGGTTTCCAACCTTTATCTTGCCGGAAAGCCTTTCCGGGACCGAAAAACTGAGCTCAAGATCCGTAGTGCTGTAGATTTCAAGCACCGGAGAGCCGGCTCCCAGGTTTTCGTGCTCATATTTGAGGAGTTTTGTTATCACGCAGTCATAGGGCGCTTTGAGTTTTGTATCCTCAAATGCCTCGTCCGCCTGCTGTTTGCGGAGCTGGGCCATCTGGAGATCCAGCCTCGCCTTGTCGAAAGCCAGCTTAAGACGGTCGAAATTGGCTTCGGTCGAGACTTTTTCGGAATGGAGAGCAGTCTCACGGTCGAACTCGCGTTTGGCGTTATCCATTGCGATTTTGGCAAGCTCAAGCTGTGCGGCGGCCATATTCCTGTTTATGGTATAGTCCCTGGGATCAAGGGTGGCAAGAATATCTCCCTTGCGGCAGCTTTCTCCCTGAAGGCGGTTTATTTCCTTTATGAAACCTCCGACCCTGAATGCGAGAGAGGCTTTTTTCAATGTGGAAACCTGGCCTGAAAAACGGCTCTTAGGACTTCCTGAAGCATCTTGTGCCCCTTCAGGTTTTTGTACCTGCTGAGGTGGTGGCACAGGCGGCTTTTGCTGTTGCGGTCCGGGTGCTGTTGATGCTATTGCCTGTCCGGATGATGCGGCTGCCTCCTGCGGCGTGTTCTGCGCGGATGGATTGTCAGGCTCTGCAGGAGAAACCGATGCGGCTGGAGCTGCAATCTGGGTCTGCTGGGCTTGAGCCGGCGCGGCTTCCTGTACTTCGGGTTTGATTACCCGGTTTTCGGGAAGGGCCACTTTGTTTCCCTTTTCACAGCCGGTGAACAGGATGCCAAAAAGAGCAATTAGTGCGATTTTATTCAAGTTCATATCAATAACCCCTATTTGATTTAAGTAAGATTATACTTTAGGTTCCGTATAACCAATCGCCTTCTGCAACTTAAGATTCCAAAGGATCGCCTGGGTCTTTGCAGCGATAAGCTGACCCTGCGCATTGCTTCTTGCAGCTTCGGATTGTATAAGATCGTTCGCTGAAATCTGCCCTTCCTTGAACCTTATCTTGTCGATTCTGTATGCTTCCTCTGACTGTTTCAACGCGTCTTCGGCAAGATTAAGCGATTCCACAGCGGCAATTGTTGTCTCTCTTGCCTGGGAAAGGTCGATTTGAAGTCCGTCAGTAGCGCTTATGAATGCGGACTCGGCCTTTGCCTTCTGGTTAATCGCCTCTCTTACGGCGAAGATGCTGGATCCGCCTGTCCATAG
>JADFZC010000602.1 GCA_015232735.1 Oligoflexales bacterium
CCACGGCACAATGTCCGGGGAGACAGTCTCGAATATCCGCCTCACAAGATTCCCGTAATCCTCCTGCCAGCCCTGATAATAAATCAAGGGATCAAAGTGGATGCCGACAGGATAGCCGGCACCGGCGGCCTTGTGCATTGCTGCGAGCCTTCTCTCAAGGGAAGCGGTCCCATGCTCCTCGGCCTTGATCACAGCCTCCGGGTTCATCGACCAGGATATCACCGTTCTACCCTTATGCCCGAGATCCAGGATTGAATCCACGTTGTCCGACTTTGTCTTAAGCTCAAGCACAGCGCCATCGATCCCTGAAAACGCCTCGACAAGTGCTCCCGCCGTACCGAGCCTGTCCTCAAGCGCAAGGCTGTCGGCAAGCTCCCACGTCCCTATCCTCAGAAATCGGTGGGGATTCAAGCTGATCTTTTCCCTTACCTCGCCGACAAGCGCCTCAATGTCCGAAACCACCATCGTGGTGCCGTTGTTCAGATAGTTTTGAAGGAAGCAGTAGGAGCAGTCAAATGGACAGTTGCTCATGGAACGAAGGACATGAACGTTGCAGCATATGTACTCATCGCTGAGAGACGCGCACAGGTGAAGCGCGCTGCCGTTCTTTCCCGCGATATGGAGATCCCTCTTTCCGTCCCTGTAGTAAGCCGTCTGGGGGGCCTCATTCACAGGGAGCGCAAAGGGATATCTTTTAAAGAGGGCCGAACCGGCCGCTCCCTCCTCAACAGTTATTCTTCTGAATCGCGAAGGTTCCATAACCCACCCTCCATCATATCTCGCAAAGCATATCCCTCACGCCGTTTGAGACCTCGCCCTTCCCAAGCGTTTCCAAAGCGACCCTTAAATCATCCTCCCGTTTCACCTTTATGGTAAGATCGAGTTCATCTCTCTCAAGTATGGGATCCCAGTTAAGCGTGACGCAGGGCGGCAGGTTCATTCCGGACCTTATCCTGTCAAGCCTGCCGTTCACCTCGGTTAGAATAGGATAACGCCTTCCTTTCAGCATGCTTCTGAATATCCTTGTCCTCTGCGGAGGATTCATTTCCGGGGTCTCAAAAAGCCCCCTGACCGTCTCATCCTCCAGAAACGACGAAAGAGGCATGCCGGAAAATTTGAGGTAATCGCCAAGTTCACCGAGGATTTCGTCAAACGTCGAGGCGGTAAGCTGCAGCATCTCCCTGAGCGCGAATATTCCCGTGAGAAGTTCCCCTGGATGTCTTGTCAGGTGAAGGCACTGTCCCATTGAATATTTCTTTTCATGGCAGAAATCCAGAATTTCAGGCCCAAGGGCGTGGATTCTCCTTATGCTGTGGAGAATTCTCTGATGGGGTTCAAATCCGATGACCTGAAGGAACTCTTTAATAATTGTCTCATCCGCCACTCCCAGCCCGGAAACAAATGCGACAAACCGTATCCTGCCCGCCGTCGTTTCAATTATTCTCCCGTAGTGACAGGCGAGCAGCGCCCCTGAAACCTGTTTTGCGGAAAATCCGCTTATGAGAGCACAGGGCAGATCATCAATATTCAGATCGATAGAGGCATTATATCTTTCAAGCCCGTCCACAAGGTGGAGGGAGCCGTCCGCCTTTTCAGCGACCAGAAGGGGCGAAAGCACACCCAGCTCCCTCATCGAATCCCTGAGAAACCTTTCATATCCCGCATCCCGCGGGCGCCTTAGCGAGGCATATCTGAACCCGGAACCAGAAGCCTCAAAATCCGAACGCCTCAATTTACATAACTTCATAAAACCCCCCGGACATCCTTTCAATCAACTCCCCAAAAGCGCCCCCGGCCTGAATTTCCCTGTGAAGGGACAAATATGTTTCAGCCTCCCCCAGCCTTCCGCGCTTTCTCGATCCCTGCTCCAGAATTTCAAGCCTGCTCGAAATTTCCCTTCGGAGGGCATCCTTTCGCCTTTCGCTTTTTTCATTCGAGAGGGCCCTTGCCATGGCATACACCCTGAACCTGTCCATTGCGCAATATTTCCTCGAAAGCTGGTCCACGTGGCCGCCGTACTTTATCAGCGAAAGGTTTCCGTCGAGACCGACCGGAAATCTTCCCGTAATCCTGAGCCAGAGTTCATAGTCCTCGCACGCCGGCAATTTTTCGTCGAAAAGTCCGGCGTCATCGAACAGGCGCCTTCTCATAAGTACTGCCGAAGGTGAGACCATGCACCTTTCAAGCGATTTTTCAAATATGAAACCCTCGCTCTTTTTGTGGTATTTGCATGAGTTGACCCTCCTGCCGTCCCTGATCCAGATTTCATCGCACTGCATTATCTCGTAAAACGGCCTCTCCGTGACATACGCCCACTGCCTTTCAAGCTTGTGACGCTCCCAGACGTCATCGGAATCGCAAAAGGCTATCCACTGGCTCCGGGCCGCCCTTATGCCTGAATTCCTCGCCGCCGAAACCCCCTCATTGCGATCTTTGGTTAAAAGAACGATCTTCCCCCTGTCCGCATACCCTTTCAGTATGGAGGACGTTCCATCCGTGGACCCATCATCCACAACTATCACCCGGGCTGCCTTCACTGACTGGCCGAGGATGCTGTCAACACACCTTGCCACGGTGGTTTCACGGTTAAAAACAGGAACTATTACAGAAATATCCGGCGAGGGAGTCTCAAGGACAAAATCGAGCGCCTCCTCCATCTTTTTTCTGAAGAGGGCAAGCGATTTCCTGAAATCATCCATCATGGACTCGTCGCTGTTGTCAGAAAGGAATTTCAAGACA
>JADFZC010000603.1 GCA_015232735.1 Oligoflexales bacterium
AGAGTTGATCACCACGCGAGTGATCGCCGCACCCGCACTGCCGCTGATGCCAAAGGCCTTGGCCAGTTCCGGAGTGAGATTCTGGGCCTGGGCACCAAAAAAGCCGCGGCGCACCTGACCATGTTCGATCAACTGACTCATCACCTGGCGGGCCATGTTGATGGGAATGGCAAAGCCGATGCCCACGTTGCCTTTGCCGCTTCCAGGGGAGAGGATGGCGGTGTTGATGCCGATCAGTTTTCCGGAGAGATCCACCAACGCACCGCCGGAGTTTCCCGGATTGATCGAGGCATCGGTCTGAATGAAATCCTCGAACCCTTTTCCCAGCCCCTTGCGACCCAGGGCGCTGACGATTCCAGAGGTGACGGTCTGACCCAGCCCGAACGGATTGCCCTGCTTCATACTGTTGTAAGCAATCTTATTTCCAATGCCATTAAATTCTCGTATGAAGGAAGTGAAATCCGCCTGTCAGCGACCCGAAAGGGCAAATCAGTCGAAGTTGTTATTCAGGACCACGGTATCGGCATTCCCCAGGCACTGCAAACCCAAATATTCAGATTCGATGCAAAAACATCAAGAATCGGTACCAACAGTGAAGGAGGCACTGGCTTTGGCATGCCACTTGTAAAAGAAACGATGGAATATTTTGGTGGCAATGTGACCTTTCATTCCTGTTCCGAGGACGATGGCCATATCAAAGACCATGGCACGACCTTTATTTTAACATTCAGGAAAGGTGATGAAATTGCTGTTGCACAGCTTCCATCCTGGGCCTGTTGACGAAATGCCAACACGCCCTGGAAAAGGCTGCTTGAAGAGAAGCACCGCTTATTTCCAACCTTGGGATCAACTATAAATTTGACTGTCCACAAGGCACTTGCGAAGATTCATGAACTCCGCCTTCAACCTGTTTTCGCAAGGCGTCTTCCCGAGTTTTTGGATAAGCAGGGATGATAACGCACCTCGGCTGACAAGCTTTTCGCTTTCCTCCTCGAAATGGATAACCTCATAATGCTCATTCAGAAGATGTTCTCTGAGCCTGATCCACAAATCGCCCATCTTTACAGGCTCATGGCATCCAAAACACTCAAGCAGACTTCTGTCCCTGAGAAGATAGGATGGGCCTTCCATTATTGAACCCATAAAAACTTCGCGGAGCCTGAATTCGTCAAATTCCCTTTGACTCTCATAACTGATCCATGTTTCATCTACAAGACTTTCGATGAGGGATACTATGAGGGCGATCAGCGCAAAATCAGCTCTCAGGGACTCCTGAATATCGACCACTCTTATTTCAATCGCATTTCTCTCGAAACGTGCGATAGCACCCCTGGAATTGATCCATTCATCCTGTAAAATTCCATCGGGATCATCGTCGGCAATATCCCTGTAAATGGGTTCCAGAATCACCTTCTCATATTCGCTTTTGGTGAAAGCCTTTTCGGGGATTATCGAACCTATGATCGATGGGATGCGTTTTTGATTTCGGGAGTAGAAATCGAGCCTGTTGTCGAGAATCCCAGTACCAGAACCTTCGACGTAGGGAGAACTTGCCGAAATGGAAGGAAGCAGCGGCAGTGCTATCCTTATGGCGGCATGAAGCCTGCCGAACTCATCGTCACCGGAAAAAGGAAGATTTATGTGAATGCTTTGAAGATTAGACCATCCATGGCCCTTGCAGCCGAATATCCTGTCGTAGCTTTCGTATATCTCATTTTGTCCATGGGGCCAGAGTCTGGTTTCTTTTAGCGGATTCATCAGAGGGTGCATGGCTGTTGGAAGAAAAAAAGAATCCCATCTCTCCTGCATCAACCTGTCAATGCGCAGGAGCTGCTTTTGCATCGAGTCCCTGAGCCTTACAAGGTCTTTTTGAGGCCCGTTGCCTTTTAGTTCAAGGACATGAAGTACAAGTTCGTTTGAAACATTCACCCTTCCGAGCGATACCTCGTTTTTTATCTTTCCGGAAAGCGCCTCAATTACCTGATCGCATATGGGTTTGACCATGAGAGTGTCTTTATCGACAATCATATATTCAAGTTCGATGCCGTAACCTTCAAAAAGGCGGAGTTTTTTTTTCATATGAGGTGGCCCTTGGTCTTTCTGTCGAGCCTCTCAAGAAAAACGCCCATGATATTTTCATAAAGCGCGTTTTTTACAATTTTGTCCTCGCAGCCTGCCTCTATGCTTGGATTGTCGTTGACCTCTATCACGTAGAATTTTCCGTTGACCTCCTTTATATCCAGCCCATAGAGACCGTCTCCGATGATGGAGGAAGTTCTTATGGCAAGCTGCCTTAATTTTTGAGGCAGTGATTCGATAGGAACCGCCTCGGCCGGTCCGAAGGCATCCGAACCTCGCTCCCGATTGTAGATCTGCCAGTGTCCCCTGGCCATATAGTATTTGCAGGCATAAATAATCCGGCTGTTGATTATTCCGATTCTCCAGTCAAATGACGTAGGCATGAACTCCTGCGCAATCATCAAATCAGTTTCATTCAGAATCTCTGTAATCTTCTGTTGCATCTCCTCCCTTGTTTCAACCTTGACGACCCCCAGGGAGAATGAACTGTCCGGTTTTTTGAGCACACAGGGAACCGGAAGCTTGTCTATTACTGAATTGATCTCGTTTTTATGTATTATATATGTTCTTGGTGCGGGGATATGGTGGTGGATGAGCAGTTCGGCGAGGTATACTTTGTTCGTACACCGGAGAATGGATTCCGGATCATCTATAACA
>JADFZC010000604.1 GCA_015232735.1 Oligoflexales bacterium
GTCGTGGAATTCGGGGCACAAATTTCGCCATTTTTGAAGATGAACGCATTGAATGAAAAATATATCCTCAAGCTGGCCATGAAGGATTTGATACCGCTCAATATTATCGAGAGGAAAAAGCAGCCTTACCGCGCCCCGGATTCCCAGAGCTTCATTGGAAAGGACAGGACTGCGGAGTCGGATTGGGTTTTCGAGCTGCTTTCTGAGAGAAAGCTCAGGGAATCATCGCTTTTCAACACAAAGGCGGTGGGAAAGCTCGTGGAGAAGGCGCAGAAGGGGGCAATAACCAGTGTAAAAGACAATATGGCTTTTGTCGGGATACTATCCACGCAATTGATCCATGAACAATTTATCAACTCCAACGGGAGACTTAAAAACAATGACTAAGGAACAGCAACTGGAAAAGATAAATCATTTTATCATTGATACGTTTCTTTTCGGCGAGGACAGGGGGCTCAAGTACAGCGATTCACTTCTTGGAAAGGGAATTATAGATTCAAGCGGAATTCTGGAACTGGTTGAATTTTTGGAAAGCAGTTTCAATATACAGGTCAAGGATGACGAAATTATCCCGGATAATCTTGACTCCATAGAAAAAATCGGAGCCTTTGTCGCAAGAAAGTCGTAATCGGATTTTACCGGAGAAACGCTGGAAGCCATTTCATGCCCTGTGTATGAAATGATTTTTGGCCTTTTCAGCTGAGTATGGACAACAAATCATCAGAATAGGGAAATAATCATGAAAAAACACTCTCTAAGGGATGGACTCAAGATTGACGCCGAACGCGAAGCAAGGAGAATAGTCGAAACAATACAAAACAACATGAAATATCTTCACAGGAAAGGGGCGGTTCTTGGAATATCGGGCGGAATAGACAGCAGCGTTTGTGCGGCGCTTTGCGCGAAAGCGCTGCCGGGACGTGTTTTGGGAATCCTCATGCCTGAGGGAGAATCCGAGGACGATTCCGCGCGCCTCGGAAAGCTTCTGGCGGACGCCCTTAAAATTGACTGCATAACGGAAAATATAACGCAGACCCTTCTCGGAGTCGGATGCTATAAAAGGAGAAATGATGCCATAAGGGAACTGGTTCCTGAATTCACAGATGAGTACAAGTGCAAGATAGTTCTTCCAAGCGTTGTGGAAGATGACAAGCTCAGGGTATTTTCCCTGGTGGTACAGTCTCCCTCCGGCGAGATAAAAAAGGTGAGGATGAGCCATAAAAGCTATATGACCGTGGTGGCTGCCAGCAACTTCAAGCAGAGAGCCAGGAAAATGATCGAATATTTTCATGCAGACCGTCTCGGCTATGCGGTTATCGGAACGCCTAACAGGCTCGAATACGACCAGGGTTTCTTCGTCAAGAACGGAGATGGCTCTGCGGACATAAAACCCATCGCGCATCTCTATAAAACCCAGGTTTATGAAATTGCCGAAGCTCTTGGCGTCCCGCATGAGATCATAAGCAGGCCTCCGACAACAGACACGTATTCGATGCCGCAGTCGCAGGAGGAATTTTACTTTTCACTTCCTTACGACAGGATGGACCTGTGCCTATACGCTTACAATAATCACGTTTCGGCTGAGGATACCGCCTCGGAGCTCGGCCTAAGTCCCGATGCCATACGCAGGGTTTTCAGGGATATAGCATCGAAGCGAAGCACGACCCGGTATGGACACGTTCCTCCTCTTCTGGTTGAGAAAGTATTTGATGCGAAGCACTTTGATGACGGCTGATATATATACATGGGATTGATGGACAATGCTTATGAAGCTCTTCATGTTGGAAATCAGCATGCAACAGGGCACTTTCTTGTATTCGCCGATGCTGATGTGCATTATGGAAAAACACTCTTAAAACGTGTTGTATGCTATATGCAAAAAGGATCCTACGATTCAGTCTGTATTATTCCCAGGTTCATCGCCCCATCGAAGATTCTTCAAAGTGCGCTGTCGGTTTTTATGACCACGATGCTTACTATCTGCAGTATAGGGAAAAAAACTTCTTCATAATGAACAGACGTTGAATTTTATCGAATTATTTTTTGGGAAGATTCATTAGAGATATATAAATCTACCCGCCACAAGCAGGTGATTATTTATTTTTTGTTGTAATTAAATTACATATTTTTTATATGTTAAATAATCCTTAATTTATAACCAGATAAGGTCACAGGTCAATCCTTTTGAGCCAGCCTTTTTAAATCGCTTCCGCTTTAATCTCAAGACGCACGGGACGCTTCAGGTTCCTTTGTGGAGTACCCATGCCTGATAACGGTAATTTACATCAATTCATTGATGTTTTCAGGCACCAGTGCAACTGCCTGAATTTCGTGATAAGATACTGTAATGATTTATTGTTGTGATCTGATCGAGTCAGTTAATGCGACACTTCCTTCCAATATGTTTTTTTTGTTTACGCCCCCTGGAGTTTCAGCTGGTTCCACCCATTTTCAGAAAGACAGTAGGTGTGATTTCATATCATTAGGCGTGTAGTATTATTACACGCGATGAATCCCCTTTAGACACTCCATCATTTTCCAATTTGGTAATTTGCTCGTAACTTCCTAGATTAAATAATCATTTTATTTTTAAGACTCCTATGGGGATCTTGGCACCGCGCTTGCAGCTACATAGACAAGAGCAGACCGAGGTTCTCATGAAGAGCAAGAGATCCGACTCTCGAAGAAACAGATTTTCAAGGCGGGACGATCTCTCAAAGAATCAGGGCGAA
>JADFZC010000605.1 GCA_015232735.1 Oligoflexales bacterium
CCTTTCCCTCCCTCTCGAGTTCAACCGCCCTTGCAACTATAGCTCCCCTGACGGCGTACTCTGTTTTAAGGACTGCCTTTCCAATGTTCTCAAGCCTGACTACCATCCAGTGACTCCCATGTTCATATCTTTTTTAATAATAAAATAAGTAGCATATTTCAGGAAAAGAGTACTTAGCATAAAAGAATACAGTTGCCATCCGGTAAATTCAAGCAAATGAAATGTGCATATGAGACTGCCTTGGTCATGATTAACAAAGTGAAGCATCTCTTCTGGTTATGCCGGATCTTTCGCTTTCGCTCAAAGCCTGCCCTCGGCTGCCGAAAGGAAGACAAAGCCCTCGACGATTTCCCTGCAACCAGGGATTTTGTATCAGAAAAAAAGCACCTAGACCTGAAGATGCATCCGTCATAGTCAGACCCAATTACATAAAAATATCGAATTAACATTTTTAAATGCTATGTATAACCCTGATTTTATTTGTTTTTAAAATATAACTAAAGTTACAAAATAGTAATGCCGATATGAAAGTATAATCGCTGATATTCAATTTTAGGGATAAAACATGGTCTCCACGGAGGGAGAAATATCCAAGGACGGAGATATCAGTATTTTTCAAGCACAGCTCTAACGCCATAAAGGTTATGGTTTGTCTCCCAATTGGTTGCCGTTACCCTCGTGACGGCAACTATATTAAAAATCGAAAACAATCAACTTCACCTGTTCTGATTTTCCTCGAAGAAATCAAAATCGATGCTGACCGAGCTCGCCAGAACGACAAGGCGCTGATCATACGAAAATCCGCCACCAAAATCGACCATAAATGTGTCGGTGTCCGTAAAGACCTCTCTCAAAATGCCTCCCCATCTTTTTGTGATTTTCGCGTCTTTGATGAGTCCGCCGCAATCCAGAACCGGAAAGCTCCACAGCCTCCAGAAAGGGCTCTCTATTGTCGCAAATACCTTGCCGAATCTGTCCTTTAAATCATATTTCTTATAAATAATGGAAAACCTTCTGTGCACCGAGCCTATGGGTTTTCTGGCCTGATCATATATAAAAAGATCCGAGAAGAAGAAGAAGAAATCTCTCTTCAAAAAAAGCAGCGGGTTTGAAAATTTATCGATAACATCAACCTCAAATCCACGATGGGAACGCAAAAACAACCGTTTGACCGTGCCGAAAAATCCCCCTGAGCGTTCCAGAATCATTCCGAGCAAATTTCCTCCTTTGTCCATGATGGCATACCTGTTGACCGTTTCAAAATTGATTATTATTTCAGCAAGCTCATACTTCTGCTTAATAAAAACGACAGATTCATTTTCAATATGCTTTGCCAGTGACATTTTCACTCCTGGAAATGGACGAGGTTGATTCGCGCCGATCTTCCCTTGACTTATAAGTTTTTAGTCGCACGGTTCACTGGAAAATGCAAGCAGGATCATTATGATGTCTGTTTCCTTTGTCAAAAGGAATGAAAACGCCTTCGGTAATAAAGGCTTCAAGCTGTCTGACAAGACCCGGGATCCAATACTTGTTTTCGCCGGGGGAATCATATCTTGAAAGGAGCGAATGATTCACGTCCTTCGGCATTATGCAGATCCTTACGGACTCGTGCTCGTCCATGCGTTTTTTGGAATAATACGGTATGACCCCCATTTTTTCGCCGCGAAGCCTTCCCACCGCATTAAATATGGCCTTGGGATTTGCCACAGGATCATTCTCGACGCCGACAAACTGCACCTTAAGGGCATTAGGTTTAAGCATGTGCCATACATCATATCCAAACTGGTTCATGCCGACGACATTCTTTGTCAGGAACTCGCAGATGCCGGCCCTCGCATTAGGCATGGAACGTTCCACCATGCATCCGGGGCCCCAGCTCTTTCTCTCATTGTAGACCGATCTCGGTATCAGATTTATCGGCATTTCGTCGGCAATGTGGAGCGTTCCGACAAGAAGCCAGACATAGTTGTTTGCTATTTCGAAAGCCGGGGTCATTATTAGCGCCTTATCCCAGATATCGGGGCGCCGCTGGGAAGCAAGCATCGCTGCGGAAGCGCCGACTGAAAGGCCGGCAACAATCCGCGGCGCCGGATAGGACTCGGCTATCTTATTTATCAGATCGGAAAAATCTCCATAAACTTTCATGTAGTTCTTATCATCTGCGAGACCTGAAAGATCATCCGTCTCTTTTCCGTTCTTCATTATCGGCAAGCGCCCGTGCCCCGGCATAAGAGGAAGAACAACCTCATATCCCTCCCCGGCAAGCCTCTCCCCGATTTCAAAGTATTGCTGCGGGCACGCCGTGAAACCATGTATCATAAAAACCACCCCCTTCCTCTCGCCGTTTGGAAAAATAATCCTGGGACGGCAGTTCTCCTGTATCCTGTCGACAGGCAGTGACCCGACATACTCCCTGAAAGGCTGAGGCCAGAGATCCTCCGATGATGAAACCTTTGACAACCCCTCTTTTTCATCTGTATGCTTGCACGCCAGGGTAATTATTTGGAACGACGTGCAAAAAAATATGATTACCGGCAACGTACGCATAGCCTTATTCCTCGTTAAGATTTCGGCCGGACACAAAACATAAAATAAATATTAACAATATAACATGCCAAGGTGCAATATGTTGAATTTTGCGCATCCACATCCACACGCCCGGGACAATCGACTTCATCAAGTTTAAGGAAACCTCGTCCTTCAGGGCGAGGTAGTTCAAGCTAACC
>JADFZC010000606.1 GCA_015232735.1 Oligoflexales bacterium
GAAAGCTCACTTCTGGACGACGAGGCGGATATCGCCGTCCACAGCCTGAAAGACTGTCCTGTCAAAATGAACAGCAGATTCACACTTGCTGCTGTACTCGAGAGAGATTCTCCTTCCGACATAATAATTTTTAGGCCGGATGTCGCGAAGAGGTTTTCATTCACAAGCTTTTCCCTATCAAGAAGGGATGTCGCGCAGTTTTCGGAACTAAAGATAGCTACAGGAAGCCTCAGACGGTCATCACTTTTAAAAAGCGTTATTCCCGCAATTCAGATCATGCCCGTCAGGGGAAACATCGATACGAGGTTATCCAAATTGAAATCCGGAGAGTGGGATGCTGTCATACTGGCGGAAGCAGGTATAAACAGACTTAAGTACGATGGACTGTCATTCATGAGACTTGATCCTGAATGGTTCATTCCTTCCCCTTCGCAGGGAGCGCTTGTGATTGAAACGCTGAAAAACAGCCCGTTGGCAGACACCGTCTCAAGCCTTTCATGCCATAATTCGACAAGAGAGGTGACAATGGAGAGAAAGGTGATGGAACTGCTTGGCGGTGACTGTACAATGCCTGTCGGCTGCCATGTATATTACGATAAAAATAGGGGAGAGAGCATCGGAAGAGCTATCGTGCTTGATTACTACGGCAGTTTTGCTTTCGCGGAAAAAAGGACTCCCGAAAGGATTATGGAACTCTCACCGGCCCAATTCATTGACGGACTAATAGAAGATCTTGAAAAAAATGGATTGAATGATATTTTAGACAGGCTCTTAAAAAAAGATTAATATTCAAATCCCGCCATAGTTTGCACAAATAATATAGAATATAGAAAGAAAAATAATTCCATATCTGAATCCCGATTATTTCATTTTTCGCAAAAGGAGACTTTTATGTTTTTAAGATTATTGGTTTGCGCAGCTTTAATTCTGCCATGTTCCCTGCTTGCCAAGGCTGCCAAAAATGACGTCGGATCAATGATAAATGTCGATTTGCCAAAAGACAAAATGGATTATGCAAAAGTTGAAGCCGGACTTAAAAAACTGAACGACAGGATTAATTCAAGAGAAACAGCTGTTCCTGTCGAGGATCTGGTAAAAATATTCGTAAAGGAAATCAATTCACAGGTTCAGGACCTGATAAACAGCAGAAACCAATATGCCGAAATGGACTGCGTTGGAACCAACTGCACGCTTTCCAATGCAGGGGAAGAGCGTAGTATCGAACTCAAAAACAGCAGCGGCAAAACAATAATAACGCTTGGAAAGCAGATAAATCTCTCAATGAGGCTATTTGACGACGGCAAAAAACTTGAAATCTGCTCGCTCAGCGGTGTGAAGGTTAAGAAAATGGGAATTACCCAGAACGCCAACGGCGCGAGGCTTTATCTTGAAAATGGTGAAATAAAGGAAGCACTGGTCAATGTCGGTATCGGCGGCGGATATCCCAACGACAACTGTGAAAAGGAATGAATTTTTCCTTCAAACAACTGATATAAATGGAATAAACATATTCACATGTATCAAAAGGCACAAGATTGGCGACATTTGCACCGATTAACGCCATTTTTTGTCCTGTAATTTCAAAACAATATTGATAAACTGTCGATACAGGAACTGGTTTGTCCGGCATAACTTATCGAATATATTAACACCTGCATTCGCAAAATCACGCTAACCTTATAGTTGATTTTATATTCCATTTTCTGGATCAAAAATTGCATTTCGTCACATTGTGAATGGTTTTTTTATACCTAAGAAGATTTGGAAAAGAATTCTTTTCCAAAAGCAGGGGAAAAATGATGATATCCGGAAAATCGTGCATAAATGCTCTTTTATTTGCTATCGTTTCAATATACTCAATCTCATGCAAGGAAAATGGGCTTACCAAAAATAATCAGAGTAGCGACAAAAAGCCAACGCCCACTCCAACAAGGTATTATAGCGATGAGTCTGATGACGCCGACTATATAAATGATAGAAGCAGCGGCTCAGCAAAAACAGGTTCTGGGAAAAGCACATATAACAGCTATAACAGCTACGACAGTACCAATAATGCCGGCAATGGCGGCGGCAGTCAAAATTACCAGCAGTATTCAAACTCTAACAACGGACAATATCAGAACTATAACAACGGACAGTATCAGAACTCCGGCAACGGACAGTTATCGAACCAAAATACAAACCTGCAAAATGGCCAGGACAACGCGGTTTATGTAAAAATCGGGCAAACTTCCGGCACTGTGGGAACCACGGAATACATTAATAACAATAATAATTTTAATTTTAAACCGACATCCATATTCGACTGCACAACGATGCTCACGCAAGCGAACCTTGCAAACCAGCGAAAATATAATGAAACAGTAGCAATCAACCCCATTTTGATAATTGAAGCCCTGAGAGAGTTGCATGAAGACAACGAAATAGCGAGGGAAAACCTTAGAGAATGTCTTAGGGAACTTAGACAAAAGTGAAGACCTCCGGCAGCACAACTTTGGCTGACTGTCAGGGGAAAAACAGAAAATCCAAGCTCTTCAAAATGGTCCTTATATAACTTCTCAACATTTTTACTGGCACTTAAATTGCATGCAAGCACTGGGCTGACCATTAAATGGTGCAAATGGTACGGCACGTAAAAAATCGTTTCGTTGTCAACCGAACCTGAAATGTTCGTAAACCCGGCCCTGAAGGACCGGGTGTCGAATCAGGAGAGGCTTTAAACCT
>JADFZC010000607.1 GCA_015232735.1 Oligoflexales bacterium
TCATTTTCATTTACCCCCTTTTACCCCAAATTCTTTTTCTTGAAGGCTATAGAACTGAAAAGGTTGAAATATTTCACTTATTCCTAGTTTCGCTTTCTGCAACCTGACGTTTGCTATTTGCAGTGATTTTAGCTTGATAGCACCTGGAAATGTAGCTTCTCAAAAACGTCTGGTTGGCTCGCGCGAAGCGCTGCTCTCTGGGACCCCCGAGTTTCGGAGCCCGATAACTTAGGCTCCCGATTGTCGATCCTGCTCCCGATTTAAATCGCGAAGTTACATCCGTCGGGAACGGGATCGGGATCGACAATCGGGTATCGAAAAATCTTAAGTACGGGGATCGAGTTACCGGATGTTATTGAGAACTTACACTGGAATTTGTTTAGCTGCCGAAATTGTGATCATAGCCCAGGCGTCAACGGCTGATGCGCGGCAGCCCCTGTGCTTTCTCTTGATACTTTTGCAGTTTTGGTTTACTGCATTGGGTTATGACTAAAAATGACAAAGAAGAAACGTGTGAAGGAGAGGTTTGATGCGAGTAGTGATGGTCGGCACGGGTTACGTTGGTCTGGTTTCGGGAACCTGCCTAGCTGATGTGGGACATGATGTAATATGTGTGGATTTAAATGAGAAAAAGATAGATCTGCTTTGCCAGGGTATTTCTCCAATTTTTGAACCTGGCCTTGAGGAAATGATTCAGCAGAATATGAGGCATGAGCGCCTCAGATTTACAACAGATCTGGCAACAGCACTGCATGGGGCTGAGATTGTGTTCATTGCGGTCGGAACCCCAGAAGGTGAGGATGGATCGGCGGATCTTGGACATGTCAGTGCTGTAGCACGTTCGCTTGGGCAGCACCTTGAAAGCGATATGGTCGTTATTGTGAAATCGACCGTTCCAGTTGGAACATGTGACAAAGTTGAGAACATCATTAGAGCCGAAATCGGAAAACGTAACCTTGATTATCGGGTTACAGTCGCTTCAAATCCTGAATTCCTAAAGGAAGGCGATGCTATCAAGGATTTTATGAAACCGGACAGAATAGTTGTAGGGCTTATCGAAAGGGAAAGCGAGGATCTCATCAAGTCCTTATACAGACCGTTCGTTATGGATGATCCGGGACGTCTTATTATCATGGACAGGAAATCGAGCGAACTGACAAAATACGGCTCAAATGCAATGCTGGCGACAAGAATAAGTTTTATGAATGAATTGTCGCAGCTGTGTGAAAAGATCGGCGCCAATATTGACAGTGTCAGGATGGGAATGGGCAGCGATCCAAGAATTGGAAAGAAGTTTCTTTATGCCGGACCAGGTTACGGAGGGTCATGTTTTCCAAAAGATGTTGCCGCTCTCATATCATCCAGCATTCAAAACGATATCGATTTTTCAGTGCTGAAGGCGGTGAGCAAGGCCAATATTCATCAGAAGAATCTTGTATCGAAGAAAATCATCGATTATTTCGGTAAATTGGATGGAAAAACAATTGGCATATGGGGACTAGCGTTTAAGCCTGGGACGGATGACGTAAGAGAGGCGCCCGCCATGGCTATCATTGAAAATCTTTTGGAATGGAATGCCAGGGTCGTTGCCCATGATCCACAGGCCGAAAAGAACTTTTCAAGGGAATTCGGACAGCACAAAAATTTAAGTTTTGCTGAAACTGCCTACGAGGTTGTCCAGGGAGCTGATGCACTAGTACTTGTAACCGAATGGGCCGAATATAAGAGACCCAACTGGACAAAAATCGGCAATTTGATGAAGCAGAAGGTTGTCTTCGATTTTAGAAATCAGTACGAGGCATCACAGCTTACGGGTCTCGGATTTTTCTACCGCTGTGTGGGGCGTCCGGATTCGGTTGTAAAATCAAGGTAATATTTTCCAGAAAATCCATTTGTTTGGCGGATGTGAACTTCTGATGTCTAAAGGATGTCAGAAACTTGCCGATAACATCCCGTGGTTTATACAAGAATAAATTTATTTTATCCGGTAAACAATATGGAAACTATCGAAAGCCCCAAATCACTATTAAATGAAACTATTGTAATATGCGATAATAATACCTGGATATGGAACTTTATTACAAAATCCCTATCCTCCATTTCCGAACCTCATGTCAGATTTCCGTCCTCAATCTCGATAAAGCAAAGCTTTGTCAGATTTCAGAATGCCAGAAGAATCATACTGCTTTGGGAAAATACCCTGCGTTCCACGGGAGGCATAATTGAGGAGATCTTGGAAATAGCTCCCGGGTTTGACATATCTGAAAAGCTGATAGTGGTGACAATGGAGCCAACAAAGGAAGACATCATATATCTTAACGAGCTTTCAATATGCAGAATCGTAAAAATAGTCAGAAGTCCCCATTTTTTGAGTGATTCTGCAAAAAAGCTGATTCTGCATATGAGCGGCAGTGAGAAGTCGTCAATTCCAAATATTCTTTGGTCAAAGATATTTAGAATTTTAAAGAATCTGTCTGCGGGAGATTCTGCTAAGCCGATGGAAAAAATGACAGAGATTGTTGAAAAAGCCAAGTCTGTTGAAGTGGGAGGAACCAGCGCGGCTTACTACGATGCCAAGGCTTGTATTTCCGCAGCAGGCGGTGACGGTAACAAGGCGCTTGGCCTGTGGAAGCAGGCCATTGAAAAAAATCCAACCTATTACAGATCCTTCAATAATCTGATCGATTTTTATGAGGTGTCGGGAAATTATCCGGCAGCTCT
>JADFZC010000608.1 GCA_015232735.1 Oligoflexales bacterium
TTGTCTCGGAGCTGAGGGCATAGCTGTCGAAATCGAAGTGTATTATGACCGATTTTATGTCAAACTCCGGCTTTGCGGGCTCCTGCGCCACAGGCTGCGACACCTGCAAAACCTCCTGTTTCGCCGGCTCGGCTGTTTTATCCTTGTTTTTGTCGCTGCTCTGGCAGTTAATCCAGACGATAGCCGCAATCAATGCCAGCACCGCAACGATTGCAATTTTTACCTTTTTGTTCATTTCTTTTTCTCCTTGGATTTTTTCTCAGATAAAATAGTGAGATGAATTAATGGCAGGCGGCTCTGCAATGGTTTCATTGCAAAGACCATTTTATATATATAAATTAAAATTATATTAATGTAAATAAAATAATATAACTTTTTGGCGCCTTAATATTTATATTAATAAAAACTAAAGGTTGGGATTCATTTCATTAAAATGGGCATAACAACAAGGGAGAGGGAAATTGCTTATAACGTCTCACAGGATCTTGAACATGATTATCCGGAAAAAAATTCCATGCCTAATCACTGCCGCAATACTGGTCTTCCAAATCCGGACAAGTCCGCTGTCCGCGAAGGAAAACAAAAATCAACAGGGAGAAAGCTCACCCGAAAGCCATGGATTCAAACTGATACGAAAGAAAGAGATCAGGGAAATCGAATCCTGCGCCAAACTTTTTTTCCACACGCAAAGCGGCGCCACACTCATGAAAATCGAAAACAGCGATGACAACAAGGCTTTTTCAGTTGGTTTTCGCACTCTGCCGCAAAATAATGCAGGAGTCGCACATATCATTGAACATTCCATCATGTCCGGATCAAAAAATTTTCCCGCGAAAAACCTGCTGAACATACTTCTCAAGGGCAGCCATTCCACTTTCATAAATGCCATTACATGGAGGGACCATACGGCATATCCCATCGCCAGCTGCAATATGAAGGAGTTCAAAAATCTGATGCACATTTACCTGGACCTTGTCTTTTATCCCAGGTTCCTGTCTGATCCGCTTGTCTTCATGCAGGAAGGGTGGCATCACGAGTATGATGAAAAGAGCGGCCTTTTGAGATACAACGGCGTTGTCTACAATGAAATGAAAGGGGTCGATTCAAATCCGGGCCAGAGGCTCTACAATCATATCGGATCGACGATGTTGAAAGGAAGCGCACAGGCGGTGAATTCCGGAGGTGATCCGGACATGATCCCGACACTGACATTTGAGGATTTGAAAAATTTCCACAGTAGGTTTTACCATCCTGACAACAGTTACATATATCTTTACGGCAACGGCGATACAAATGACGAGCTGAAGTTCATCGCAAGCGAATATCTCGACAGGTTTGCCGATCGGAAAAAGAGGGTGGAATTGCCGAAAAGGCTTGGGTGGAAGGGATCAGGGGAGACTGCCATACACTATCCGATTTTAAAGGATGAATCCGAGTCGGACAAGACGATACTCAACCTCGCGTTCCTCTTTCCGGAAGGCTATAACCAGGAAATTGAATACGCGTTTTCCATTATCGCCGATTTTCTCATCAACAACTCAGCCGCACCCTTGAAAAGGCACCTTGTCGAAAACTCGATAGGCAAAGCTTTTGGCGCCTATTTGTCCGGCGGCGACCAGCCGTATTTCAATATAACGGCGGAAAACGCGAATATCGGCGATGGCAGAAAATTCAGGGAACTTGTCATCCAGTTCCTGAAAAAGAATGTCGCGACCGGTTTTGAAAAAGAAATCGTTGAGGGAATCCTGAACACCCATGAGATCAGGATACGCGAGCACAGGATGGGCAGCGCCCGAAGGGGAATAGACCTGGCCTTTGAAACCATGAATGCCTGGCTTTACGCCGGAGATCCTTTCAGGGCCTTCGACTCCGATAAATACATCAGGATGATGCGAAGGGGACTTGGCAATCGTTATTTTGAAAAACTTGTCGAACGTTTTCTGCTGCAAGGCCAGGCCACCCTTTTGACCGAGGTTCGCCCCAAAAAAGGAATGGCCGATGAGATCGATAAAAGAAGGGAGAATGACATTCTGAAAACAGACAGTTCGCTTTCAGCCGGTCAAAAGAAAAATATTTTGGATAATCATAAGGCGCTCAAGGATTACGAGACAAAACCTGTCACCCAGGATGAACTTGCCATGATACCATTCCTGAATCCCCGGGATATGGACCCCTCTGTGAAAAAATATCCCCACAGGGAGTCCATGATTCAAGGGGTAAGAACCGTTTTTTATCCGCAGGGCAAAGGGCAGATCGCATACCTCAGGCTGTTTTTCGACACTTCATTCATAAGCGAGGCTGATATTCCCTATGTCTCCCTTCTTTACTCCCTGCTCGGTCATATGGATACCAAAAGGCGCAGCTATCAGGATCTGGAAAAGGAGATCTCCATCCACACCGGAGGCATCAGCATTTTTGCGCAAATCTATTCGAAAGACGGCAACCTGGACATCATCTATCCAAAACTCGGTGCGAAGGGAAAGAGCCTTTTGGACAAATTCGGAAAGCTCACCGAAATCACCGCGGAAATCCTTATGGAGACAAGGTTCACCGATAAAAAACGCCTCAAGATCCTTATAGAGGAACTGAACGCGGACATGCTCAACAGAATGCGAAGCGGGGATGACAGCTACGCACTCACCAGGCTGCGTTCAAGGATGAGCCCATACGGCCTTTACCAGGAAAGGATCCTGGGCGTCGCCTACCTGGAATT
>JADFZC010000609.1 GCA_015232735.1 Oligoflexales bacterium
TCAGGATTTTTTGGAAACATGGGGCAAAAACTGGAGAAAAACAGCTCCTTCCCATTTTCTGGATATCTTCAATTCTAAAGGCCGCCATCTTCCTGAGAATCGTAAGCATGTCGTCATTTTGAATCGTATTCTTGCCGATGTGTACAACAAAGGATATGAAACGAATCAGAATCTCATCCTGGATAATGTCAATGATGTTCCGGTGGAATCACTGGAGCACCTGAACAATTTGCTTTTAAAAGCAAGAAAGGAAAATGTTCAGTTGGTCAGATTCCTTTTCAAACCGGCAGATATTTCTATAATAATGGAATTTAATGAGTTGCCTCGCGCACAACTTCGTATTGCACGGCACTATGGAATACCAATGGAAGATTTTTGGGGAATGACTGATGTCATGGAAAATCCTGCATCTTTCGAACAAAAGACAACACCTTCGAAGTGAAAAGCGGTTTCATTACAGCTGAAAATGACATTTTAAGCACTGATATCCAGAACATCTGGGCATAAAGTGGCTTTTTTGATTGGCTGGAACAGATCTTGCTTTATCAATTTCCGTCAAGAGGAACTGCAATTCCATGTCCTTTTCTGATCTGTCTGGAGGCTACTTATGAATCTGATATTTAAACCTTTTTTGGCTATAACAATAATCGTGTCCCTGACCTCGTGCATGAAAAAAAACCCGTCAGGTGAAGCCTCTTCCTCCATATCCTCTGGGGCTGACGAGGCTGCCGACCAGATCAATGCGATAACCGGCGCACTTGACTTTTACGAGGTAAAATATGCCGTAAAGAGCTATACGCCGCTGAGGCTCTTCATCGGCAAGGAAAACTTCATTCCGTTTCTCGACAGGATGACGCCATACGTCCTTCAGAAACTCGATTTTCAGGACACCTGTGAAATAAAGGATATTTCTGTTTCAAATCTGCAGTACGGTCTTGTCAGGGAGGGGATGACAGTTAATTTCAATTTCAGGGCAAAAGTGAGGCCCTGCGGTGAAATGGGGAAAAAGGATCGTCCTTTGCTTTGGTGGACCCCTTTCAAGGGTTATGTCAAGACCATATATAAGATTTCAATAAACGACTGGATAATCGATGCAAATTTGAGTTCGACTCACGTTGATGCTCCGAACAAAATTCTTGGGCCTCTTTACAAATGGCTTCAGAAAAGCATGACAAAACCTATTGAATCGAGAATCAAACCGGTTCTCTCAAAAATCAGCGGAACTTCGCTTAAAAAGCGGCTTCTTGAGGACCCAACCCTTTCTCCGCTCGTTTCGGATATCACGACATTTGATGTGGAAACCTCCGAGGAAGGCCTAACACTGACCTTGTCTCCCAAAAACCCGCAGGATTGGCCAGAAGAACTTATAAGCGCACAAAATCCTGGTGAAAATCAAACTGGTCGCTGATCTTTGAAGCACACTGTTGCATCCCGTTTCAGCCTGCAGGGCGGATTACTCAGAAATAAATGGTTGTTATATATTGTTTTTATTTAGATTTTTCAGTTATTTTTTCTTATTTTTATATTTTTGTTAAATTTTTTTTCAAATATTCCGATTAAAAGAATAGAGAAGGAATATTTAGCAAGGAGACGGGTATGTTTAATAAGAAAAATTACGATACCATTTATGAGTCTCGGGAAGGCCATACCGGTTCTTTCTGTCGGGGTATGCTATTTTTTCTAACCATTGTGATTATAATAGTGGGTTTCATGTTAATGATAGTAAGCGGTATTTCGAAACTTGGCTCAATGAAGGAAGGGATTGAAAACGCCTCAAAAGTACGAAAAGTTCAACAGCCTGTTGAAGGCAACAGATAAGTGTTTCCGAATTGCTAAAGAAAGCCTCTTCATGCCATGATTTTTTTATTCAAGATCAATAATCGGCTCCATCAATTTTTCCTGTCAATCTCAAAAGCCCGTCGAGTATCGTAAGAGGGTGGGGCGGACATCCGGGTATGTAAAGGTCCACAGGCATAAGTCCGCTGATTCCGTCAAGGGTTTCGTCATGGCCTTCAAAAAGGCCTCCTGAGATAGCACAGGTTCCAAGTGCTATCACGACTTTTGGCCTGGCCACAGCTTCATAGGTACTTTTAAGGGCGTATGCCATATTTTTTGTTACGGGACCTGTTACGAGAATTCCATCGGCATGACGCGGCGATGCCACAAAATCTATTCCAAAACGCTGAAGATCCCACGCTATTGTGGTAAGGACGTTCGTGTCCGCCTCGCATGCATTGCACCCTCCTGCGCTCACCTGGCGAAGCCTTAAGGACTTTCCGAATAGCCTTAGGCGCTTTGGATCAAGGGGTTTTGTCAATGGTCTGTGGTTGGCGCCCCCGATGTGCAGGGACTCCCTGACGGAGCCGGACAGCCTGTAGTTGTTGCTGAATCTTATCGAACCGTGCTTGCATGCCCCGGCGCATCTTGCGCAAAAAATGCATTTTCCCAGATCGATCTTGACTTTTGACCTGGAATTGTTATGGCATTCTGAGATGGCCGAAACAGGGCAGGGTTCCATGCATTTTTTGTCTTCGCATTCACAGCAGTTTACTTCAGGGCAGCCTTTGAAATTCAAAGGGAGTATGGGGGAAGGGCCCTTGGGAAAGGGCATCGTGCGGTATCCCTGTTTAATCCTGGCCTTCAATATATCAAACATGGTTGACTCCGTTCTTCAAGTTCAAGGAAACCTCGTCCTTCAGGGCGA
>JADFZC010000610.1 GCA_015232735.1 Oligoflexales bacterium
CGCTCTCGCAGATTATTCCACATTTTCCTCCGACCCTTTCCGAGATAATAAGCAAATTGATACGCAAACAGCCTGAAGACAGATATGCGACAGCATTCGGTCTTTTTGAGGATTTGAAAAGGTGCAGGGATGATATCGCAAGAGGCGACATTAACAACCATTTTGCGCTCGGCCTTAAAGACATCAGGCGGGAACTCAATTACCGCATCCCGATGGTCGGAAGAAGCAACTATATAAAAAAACTTGACGATCATCTTAAAAATGCCGAGGCTGGAAAAGGCAGCGTCCTGTTAATCGAGGCTCCCTCCGGCGTCGGCAAGACCAGGCTTGCAAGAGAGTTTTTGACATATGCCGCTGAACAGCACAAATTTTCCACCCTGAGAGTGAAGTTTACTGAACTTGAACAGAATATCCCGCTCAGCGCCCTGGAAAGGGCCATGAAATATGTTCAGGAAATGATGAGCCGCATTGACTCAAGGACGAAGGAAAACTGGCACAAATTGCTTGTTGGCAGCCTGGCGGGCAGGGGGCAGCTGATCACAAAAAAATTTCCATACCTTGCATCCTATCTTCCGGAATTCCCTCAATTTGGCAAGGTCGATCCCGATACAGAGGAAGCTATCCTGCTTGAAACACTTGTGGACTTCATACCCCATATTTTCGGTCCCGACAGGAAACTGATCATTTTGTTCGACGATATGCAATGGGCGGATGACTTTTCCCTGAAACTCATAAAAACAATGATTAAGCGGTCCCAGCAAATCAGTCTGGGATGCTGCTTTGTTATCGGGACCTTCAGGTCTGAGGAAAGCAAGGCCGTCAATGAGGTATTGATTCCCCACATCCCCAAAATAAACCACATATCTCTTGAGTTGCTGGACGAGCGCGATTCAGGATACCTTATGGAACTTCTGCTTGAGGAATCGGGCATAGAGGTGGACAAACTCAAGAGCATAGCCTACGACATCACACAGGGAAATCCTTTTTATATATACGAGTTTGTCAATGCGGCGATTAAAAACGGGCTTTTCAGGATGGTTGAAAACGGGAAATGGGTTTTTGACGAAAACCAGCTCGTCAAGGGAAATTTTAGTGATTCAGTGACTGACCTTGTCACATCGAGAATCAAAAAAATCTCAAGAGACGCTTACTACGCCCTCTCAACCGCTTCTGTTGTCGGAAATACCATTCCAATAAAGTTTCTGAGAAAGCTGCTCAAGAAATTCCATGAAAAAAACAAGATATATCCCATTGGAACAAAGGACATCACATATCTCGACAGAGCGCTTGATGAACTTCAGCATCATCACCTTATCTGGCCAAACGAGGACCAGCTCGTCTTCTTCCATGACAGGATACGGGCACTGACCTATGCAACACTCAGTGAAGATGAGAAAAAATTCATACATGAAGAATATTCCAACATACTCCATGAAACATATTTTTGCGAGGACGGTCTTCCTCATCAGGAAGATGAAAATGCAGACGCCAAAATACTGTTCGAAGCGGCTTTCCATATTCAAAAAAGTCTGCCCACAAGGAATCCTGCAAGATCCAGAAATATTTTGAAACTTGCCGGACAGCGTGCTCTGGAACTCTTTGTATATCAAAGAGCCAAGGAATATTTGAAGGATTGTTCCACGCTTTATCCGAGGGATTTCGGTGAAATAATAAAAGGGGGACTGCTTGAAGAATACTGTGCCACACAGGAATGCCTGGCTGATGCGCTGGCCCTTTCGGAAGAGATAAAGCAGGCAATATTAATATACAATTTCCTTCTGGACCATAACGAAATACCTGAAAAACGAGCTGCAATATACCACAAGCTCTCGAACAACCATCTCTTTCTTTTTCAATATGAGCAGTCCATTCGTTCAGGAAAGCTGGGACTTAGGGAATTAAAGGTCAAATTCTGGAACAGTGAGCTTCTTTCTCTTATTTTCAGTATTCTGATATTTCCATTTTTCCTTATTTTTCTTCTCTGGTACAGGTTTTTTGGAAAACAGATACATGAAATAAAAAGTGAACGTGAAAATCTGCTATGGAACCTAAAAATAGGTCTCCAGATTCCGCAATATTTCACAAAACCCATTACGGCAATAGCAAGCCATATCCCATATACCATCAAACTTTTGTCTTACAAGGACAACAAGTATCGGGCCATGGCTATCGTATACTGGGGAATCGCGGCGGCAGTTTTCGGTTTTGACAGGATCAGCCGCTATTGTTATAAAAAGGGACTAGATTACTTCAAGAAAAATTACAATCCGGTATCATATTCATTTACCCTTATGACGATGGGATACCTTCTTGATTTTTCCCAGGGAAGGCTGAAGGCTGCCGAATCCAAAATCCAGGAGGCCCTGAGAATAGCGACAAACACAGGCGAAACATTTACAAGATTTATAAGTTACATAGGGCTGATTCATATCGATTATTATGGCGGGGACACCGGACAGTCAGAGGATGCCATAGAGGAACTAGACAGATTCTGGAGAAAAACCGGCTTTGTTGCAACAGCTCACGGATGTCGCCTCAGATCATCGGTCCTTCATAATAATATCCTTGACACAAATGCGTGGATACATCTCGTGGTTGAATCTGCAAATGAAATTCAGTCCAGGGGATTCGACACCCTGGACGTCATCTATGCCTATCTTGGACCGGCAGAATCATATTTGCTGCTTGACGAACCCTCAAG
>JADFZC010000044.1 GCA_015232735.1 Oligoflexales bacterium
ACCCTTTTAGGATTGGCCAAGGGAAATGAAATATCCAGTATGGTCGAAGAAAGATCGAGGTTGACCCGCGACAGATCCTAAGCGGGCTTTGCCCGCCAGGATACGTCTGCCGGCGCTGAAAGCGCCAGCAACTAATTAAACAGGGAGTTTGAATAATCCATTGCAGAAAATGGCTGAAGATCGCTTACTTTTTCACCCACTCCTACAAAACGAACGGGTAGTTTAAATTGGTCACATATTCCAACCAGAATACCTCCTTTAGCGGTTCCATCGAGTTTTGTGAGTATTAATCCGCTTAAGTTAACACTTTCTCTAAATGCTCTGACCTGCATTGTGGCATTTTGGCCTGTTGTAGCATCAATAACCAACCAAGTTTCATGCGGTGCGGTTGGAAGATCTTTTCCTATGACATACTTTATTTTTTCAAGTTGAGCCATCAACTCGGTCTTGTTATGTAGACGTCCGGCAGTATCAATTATGAGTATATCAATATTTTTTGATATGGCTGATTTTACAGCATCATATGCAACAGATGCAGGATCGCTACCTTGCTTATGAGCTATAACATTAACGTCTAATCTTTGCCCCCAAATTTCAAGTTGTTCTATAGCTGCAGCTCTGTAGGTGTCTGCAGCGCAAAGAAGTACGGACTTGTTTTCGGCTAAGAAATGGGCGGCGAGCTTACCAATTGTCGTTGTTTTACCTACGCCATTAACACCAACAACAAGTATTACCATAGGGCCTTTTTCCGGGGTGTTTAGTGGAATGTCTTCAATTTTTGTCATTTCTATTATTTTGGATTTAATTGCCAAACTCACCTCGTCCCATGAGGCAGGGGTGGACTTATTGCCAACTTTCTCTTTTAAGTGTTGTACAAGCTTATTCGTGGTCTGAGAGCCCATATCTGCCTTATATAGAGCTTCATATAACTGCTCCAATAGGGATTCATCAAAGTATTTTTGCGAACCAAAAATGGCAAAGAGAGCACTTTCAAAATTATTCCTTGTCTTTTCAAGCCCTTTTCGCAGATTTGAGAGCCATGTTTTATGATCCAGATTTTTTATTTCCTCTACTTCATGTATTTTTTTGACATGCTCATGGATCTGAATTTTTGAGACATCTTTTTGTACATTAATGTTTTCCGTATTTGGATCTTTGTTAACTCTTTCCCGTTTGATAAATTTTCTTCTGATAACAAGTCGGACTGCAGCTATGACCACTAGTATTAAAAAGCCAATAATTATAGCAGCATAAAATTCGGTTTCATGAAGGACAAAAAAAACTTCGTTCTTTTTCTCACCGTCAGGTATTTCAGAAGATATCTGTGAGATCTTTTCTTCCATTGAATTCCTTAAAAATCTAATCTAGCGCCATTTCTACAAAATTTCATTTTTACTTGTAATAAATATATCATTTTATTTCGACAAAAAAATTGTTTTCTATATTATCATATAAAGATGTGAAAAAAGTACGTGGGATAAAGTTTTGTTCCAGATGTAAGGTTTATTTTTATCCAAAGGTGATGAGGATTTTGTGTCGCAAACGATAAGAAAAAACATGTTTGTACGGTTACTGTATGCATTATTGTATACACTATATTTATGCAGTATGTTTTTATTTCAAGAAATTGTTTGTTTTGGGACAGAGGAATTATCAGATAATAATGAGCTTTTTAAATATCGAAGCAGTCGTCATGAATGGGACAGATCTGTAAGAGGATTTAGACGAGACCATAATTTTTCAATATCAGCTGGAAAATCGAGCGGTAGTTGGAGAATGCGATATGGCCCTTCAGATGGCAGTACCAGGACGATTTCCAATCGTAGCCGATTTGGAAAATTTCAGTATAGTTTTCATATCGAAATTTATAAAGGATTAGGGTATTATCTTGGCTCTTCTTTGGTGTCTTCTTATTCCGAAAAGCAATTTTCTAAGGATGAGGATGTTTATTATTCCAGATCTTTTTCATTGCCTGGAATGGTTATTGGGGTCGTATATAACTTTTCTCCTTTATTTAGAATATCTTTTGGTATTGACGGATATCTTGAGCGTGTTGAAAAATTGGTATTTCGAGATGGAAGCGCAAACACTATACCGATAAATATAACTGCAAGAGGACTTTCACCTCATTTGGCAGTGGATTTCTTTTTAAGATTGGATAGCGCACTAAGGATTGAAGCGGAATATAAAAACTTGGCTTACAGATTCCCAAATAACACGTACGATGATGCGCCGTTATCAAATTCATTTGATAGCAGAGAATTTCTTTTTAGCTTGGGATGGATTTTTCATCTTATTTGACTTTTAAAAATGGTAATAATTTAAAAATGAATAGCCATCTAATAAGTTCCATTAAAAAAATTCAATACTTACTTTTGACTTGCTTGTCTTTTTACGGATGTTTGGCTCATAAGGAAATGGAATTGGATTACGATGTGGTAGAACGAAACAAATTAGACACTCCTTTCTGGGTTAAGATAGGGAGCGGAAAAATATCTGAACAAGAGGATAGACTAAACTATGTTTTTGAGAAAAAGGGGGTAAAGAATCTGACTTTAGGTATTAAGCAGTCTGAATATGAATCCTTATTTAATGCTTGTTATACCCTACAGGTATATATATTTGAAAAACTAATGAAATCTATTCCGGAAGGGGAGACAAAATCAAAAGAATTTGAATTGGTGTATCAGGTTCTAAGCGAAATAATAGAAAAAAATGTTAATATCAACGCCAAGATATCGGATATATATTTTGAGAGCATAACAGAAAAAGAACCATCGGCCAATGAACAAAAGTTCTTTTATAGAATTTTTGTTTTTCTTACGTTTGAAAAGAAAAAGACGATTGAGGAAATATTGGCCTCTGTGTCTGATAGGCTAAGAAGTTCAAGTGATGAGAAAATGAAAAAATGGAGCAAATGGTTTGAAGATCTAAAGAAAAATCGTACCTTACCTAGTTCAATTTAAACCCCGTTATTTTGAGGAACTTGCGGCTTCAATCAGTTGCTGGTGTGAAATGCGCCAGCAGCGTGTCCTGGTGAAAGGAGTGCACATAGGTTTTTGAGTGTAACGTGTTGATATTTTGGAACAGATCCTTCTCTTTTAGAATATGGGTGGTTTGGAGGAGGGCTGTATCCACCTCAATTCATTGGGGGGATACAGCCTTCCTCCAATGCGGGGTTGAAGCAATAAACTGAAGATTGTTGGTTTATATGTTTTCGGATTTCTGATTTTGAATATATTTCAAAACGACTTCTTTGTTCATATTACCAACAGTGCCGATGTAATAACTTGGGTTCCACAGATGTCCTCCCCAAAGTTTTTTCTTAATGATAGGGAATTCCAAAAAAATCTTTCTGGCAGAAATACCTTTGAGGCATTTTACAATATTGGATGGAGTTATTTTCGGATGACATGAAACAAAAACATGGCAATGGTCCGGCATGATCTCTATCTCTTTTACATCGAAATCAAACTCTTTTCCGATCTCAATAAAAAGAAGCTTAAGCCTATCGGCAATGGCACCAACGATTATTTGACGTCGATATTTTGTAGACCAGACGATATGGTATCCTATATTGTATACACATGTTCTCCCTGAGACCCAATCTTCTTTGGCTGACATATGGTTGTCTTTCTTTCTCTTTAAAAGATCAAAAATAAGTTGTATAAAACAAAACATATGGTATACATACCTGAGCTCAGGAGATCCAGATGTTTTTGACATTAAAATTAAAAATTTTCCCAGACAACATAACCAAGAAAAAACTTTGGGAAGTATCTAATCGTTGTACTGAGCTTTGGAATGCATGCTTGTGTCAAAGACAAGATCCAAATGCATGGAGAAAAGTAAATGTCCATAATCAAAAGAAAGAGAACCCAAAAAAAGCCGGGCATATCGTTTTGTTTGATCCTGGTTGTAGAATATCTTTGACTGGCATTAAGACAGATGGAACATTATGGAAATATGATCTTTCTCCATTGAGAAAGGTAAACCTGATTAGGCGATATGAATCAGCGGTGTGGCAGCGCCTTCCCGAACGAATTATACACGGGTCGTACCGGAGGGAGGCTCTTGGGCTATTTTCTTACAAACTTCAAGAGTTTTGGCAAGAACTGTCGAAGCTTGTTGCATCCTAACCACAGGATACTCGGGAATTTATTCCCGAAAGGATGTTACTAGAGCTTTTTTTCTATTGGTTTTTTTCCTCCCATTGGATAACTTATGATGCTTTTCTAGACAGAAAAAAAAGAGACATGTTATTTCTTGATTTGTGAGAAATTGAATCTTTGGTGAGGGTTCTCAAGTGAAAGACGAAATAAAATGCTTGGAAACCAGTTTGATGCTACCCTCATGGTGGGTACATGCTTTTGAGACAACGATTTCTTCCAGATCCAGAGAAGAAGATATCTACCCCCTAGAGTTGTCATGCCAATCAAAGTTGTCGCCAGCATTTAATTTAGAAGAACTGAACGCTTTAAGCTCATTATTGTCAACCCTTCAGCGACAATTATTAAGCGGAAATGAGGGTTATGTATTACTAGATCCGGAAGATCATAGAAGGAATGTTTCATCTGGCTGCAATAGTGTCGGGTATATATTCGAGAGAGTTTTGCAATCCCTATCGGGAATAAGATTACTTGCAGCCAAAGGAAAAGAAGGAGGTTTTAGTGCAATTCCTTTTTTTGACGGGGAATCCTGGATAAAGGATGATACCTCTTCAGACGTGAAGCTTAAACTTCGCCTTAATTTGGCTCCTTTGGGGGCTGAGCTTCTACTGGGAGTTTTTGAACCATATACAAATATGGTTAGGCAAATATATTCTGAATTTGATATTTTTTCTGTCTTTCATGACAAAATTCCTTTGTCAGTATGGCGTTCTGTTTGGCTGGATTTTAAAGGAAGTGAACAATTATTTCTACTTCGTATGGAGAAGGCCTTACAGTGGGAATATCGTTTTTTGAGATTGGACGGGGTGCTTGGCATGTCTTTGAAAAGTATTTTTAAAGACATTAAAGTTTCAAGAAAAAAGATGGTTTCAAATACGGTAACCCTCATTGAGAAGCTTGATTTCATTGATAGAATTGGACAGAAATTATTAGATCATGGCATATTGTCAAATCAAAAAATTGACAAGTATCTGGCAATCAATACAAGTGATGAAAATGAGGTCAGTCTGTTGTGGAAATATACTCAGAACAGAGTTTTTGGGGATGAATTAAAACGCTATACAAATCTTGCTTATTCGTATTTGATCGAGAAAGTCTATGTGCGGAATTTAGATCAGATCATATTATCAATATGTGGGAAATTATTTGATAATTCCTTAAGGAAACAATTAGTCGGTATATGGGAAGAAATAGGAAAAGTGGAAGGAGAGGATAAATTCCCGGAATCAGTTGTGATGGTGAAAGGAAATATGCCTTTTTTTGCGCCCTCATTATTTTTTGAATGGATTATAAGGCAACTGCCTGGGCATTCATTTCCGTTGCCAGATTTAATCAAGAATAGTGAAATAGGTGAACTTGCAGGATGTTTCACTCCTAAGGAGGTCTCTTCAAAATATGAACGTTTTAAGAATATAATTATTTCAGAAAAAGATAGATACCGTCAGATTTTTTCCGAAGTGAATTTTACAATCGCTTCACCACAGGTAATTAAGTCATTGAATCTGAAACAATTGACTTCTGAAGTTGGAAATAGGGTTTTTTTACGCAATGCCGATATTGATAAAAAATCTTTTAACGATCAAAAAGCGACATATTTTAAAGTCAATCAGGATAAATTTGATGGAGATGGAAAAGGTAAATCTAATGAAAAAATTGATGCAACACAATTTAGACGACTTGCTACCCAGGAATTAAATGATATGAAAAAAAACGACTATTCTCGATATCAGGAGATAAAAAGACTATATATGGAAACGTTGGATTCGAATAGTAAAGAGATTATTTATGAGGTTCAAAAAAGACTGCAACCAAATGTCTTTGATGATCATTTAAAATATAGCTTAATCAAATTTATGACAGAGAATCCTCGATTATGGCGACATGGAGCTTATAGAAAACAAGAGATAAAAAATTGAATTTAAATAGTGTAAATGGAATTTGAGAGATCATTCGAGATAGGCCTCGGTAATAGGAGCAATATATCCATTCGGGTATGGACGGTATCCTTTGAGTCTATTGCTGGAGGCAGAAATAATTTCTTCATGCCAGAGAAAAATCAACGGCAGGTCGGAATTTATAATATCCTGTATCCTTAGGTAGATCGGATGTTTTTTCCCCTCATCAAGTGTTGAGATGGCTTCCTCAAGAAGGTTGTCCAGTTCAAAATTAGCATAAAATCCAAAATTGTCTCCGTTGGGAGGAAAACTTTTTGTTGACAAGATTTGTCCGTAGATATCTGGAGTAGCAATTTTATCAATCGAATATCCCCATAGTTGAGTGTTCCTGACACTAACCTCTTTAAAAAAGTTTTTAGCTTCAATAGGTATTACTGTAATTTTAATACCTATTTTGGAGAGCTGTGCAGCGATGGCTTTTCCAATTTGAAGATTTTTCGCATCAGCAAATGTTTTATAGGTTAGTGTTAATTTGGAGCCGTTTTTTTTGTTATATTCAAACCCTGCTTCTTTCATCTGACGGTTGGCTTTTTTAATGTTGAAATCTAATGTCTGTAATTGTCTATTTGCATATATGCTGTTAGGAGTCAGTAGCGTTTTGGCAGGTATTGCGAATCCATCGAGTACATAATCAATGATTGCTTTTCTATCGATTGCATGAGCGATCGCTTTTCTTACTATAATATTGCCGGTAATGTTATTTCGGAGATTAAATCCAATATAGTTGGTTTTAAGAGAAGTTGTTTTTTTAATTTCTATATTGGGAGTCTTTCGAACATTATCGCTTAATCCGTGAAGAACCTCGGAATTTTGTACAAGATCAATCTCTCCTTTCTTGAGGGCTTCAAATGAATTTTCGATGTTGTTTATGTTGACCAAATTTATTTTTTTAATTGTTGGTTTTTTTCCAAAGGAGTAAAATGTGTTGGATTCAAGCATAACTTTTCCTGGGTCTTGACTTTTATAAATATATGGTCCGCAGCCAATAACCGACTTTGGTTCAACTGGTTGTGTAGAATTAGCCTGTTTTTCCGGGAGAATTCCGTTAGTTAGTACTGTAAAAAAAAATGAATTCGGAGATTTAAGCTCAAATAATAGTGTAGATTCATTTTCGACAGTAATTTTTTTTATTTCTGATGTTTTTGTGTAATCCTGATGATCTGATTTTCTTGAAAGGTAATCGTATGTTGCTTTTACATCTTGTGGTGTTACTCGGCTGCCATCTGAGAACAAAATATTTTTTTTCATTTTAATTTCAAGTTGAACTGGTGTTCTCCAATTTGCCAGATCTTCTGCTATTTGTGGAACAAGACGATTATTCTCGTCAAAGCGCAAAAGTGAACAATGGAGGATGTCTAGAATATTTAAATTAGTCTCCTTGTTTGCAAACCTTGGGTCGAATAAAAGATTTTCCGTATTGGTTGCAATAACCAGAATTTCTTTTCTTTTCTCAACAGCTATTACCGATGAAGCTTTTATGAATAAAATACAAAAAAGTATTGCCAGTGTTTTCAGAAATTTGAATTCAATGAATCTAGGCATATATACCTCTTCACCTTTGAAAAATTGTGAGAAGCTACAATGAATGTATATAATGACTTATTTATTATATTTGTTACATATGATTTCAGTTAGCAGACGTTATTTAATGGGATAACGATCAAACTTACTTCGATTACTTAATTTTTGTTGTATTTTTTGCCTCAATTCCTTATGATTTTATGAGAAAAAGTTATTTGTTTGTCGATATTGGAAAACCTGCTTTTTATTGAAGTTGGGCATTTTTTTTGACGCTAACATTTCAAATGTGAATTTTTCTAGATTTGATACTTTAGATAAAGATATTTACAGCAGTTAGATGGTTGATTTTCTAGCAGAATGTGTCAACCTGATGTATAAACGTAATAGCTTAAAATTGTAGCACAAATGTAAGGTTTGATCTAAGGTGGCTCAATTTCTGGAAGATGGATTAAAAGAGGTTCTCATTTTGATCTTGACTTGGATACCGTTTATAGTGCAAATCTTTAAGCACGCAGTGTATTTGAATTTCCAGAAGTAGAATGTGTAGTGCGTTATCCTTGCGCTAGTGCCGTTTCGGCATAAGTGAAGATCAATACAATAGAGTATTTATTTTAAATAATAAGATATATTTGCCTTTGAAATTATTCCTTCGTTTCTTTTTTTAATTCAAGTGTGGCAAAGGCTAACATTTATGTCGGAGAATTTTCGTTTATGTCTGAGAATGTCAGTAGTAAAAAGACAGGTGCAGCAAAAAAATCTTCTAGTAAAAGTAAAAAAAACCATTCGCCTAAAAATGAAGAGGATATTAATTGCGGTGAAGACATGGAAACCACCTTATCAGATAGGGAAATCCATGCTAATGCTAAAAAAGATAAGTCGAGGAGGAAGACAGATTTCATTGAAACACTTGACAATGGAGTTGGTTCTGTAAACTCCAGAGATAAACCAGATTCCAAATTAAATCCAAGTGGCGGGCTCTTAAAAAATACGAGTGATATTAGTGCCGATTTTGATGAAGAAGTGTACAATGAATATCAAGTAGGTAGTGATGATGAAATGTTCTCATCATCTCATGGTGAAATTGAAAATGATAGTGAAGCTGGAAAGACAGACATGGGAGAATTGAGAATAAATCTGTCAAGATCTCTATGTAAGAAAATTAAACAGCAGGCTCAAGAAGAAGGGTTGACGGTTAACGAATATATCATGGAACTTTTATCAGAGGGTGTTGTTGTAAGAGCTTGGGAGATAGTTGAAAGAAAAAATCAAATGAGAGGACAAGCTCATCATTCGGTACACAGTCAATCCAATAGCAGCAGGAACTCGGCTAGTACGGGACATGTTAGAGGACATAATAATTCAAGAAAAGGATTGCATCATAGGGGTGGAATGACTCCTGGACGCTATCAGGCCATAATGGATGACAAGGCGTCATTTCTTGAATATGTCAGAAATCAAGAGAGAAATAGCAGGTAATGAAAACCTTTAGGGGCTGCCTGAAAACACGAGGTGGGGGCGCGAGGAGGAGGGAAAACCGGAGTTTTACATGCTGGTAAATGAGGATTTTTAGGCGACGACTGGCACCCCGAGAGATATGGGTTTTTACGCAGCTTCTTACTGATAAAATCAATTAAAGTGTGAATTAAATACTTGTCTTGAGCGTGGAAGGTTATGGGAAATGTTTTTTTGACTGATAGACATTTCATTTTTATATTTATGCGTCCCATTTTTTATTTGCAGTGCCGATTCAAACATCTGATAAATAAAAGATTCATAATTTTCAAACGAATCTTTGTTAATACCATGATCGTTTATGAATCTTAATGGTTTGGATAGTTCCATACATAGTGCAAGAGTATTATTTGACCAAAATGCCCAATCTTCAAAAGAACCACCATCTCCAAGCTCGAAGTCATCTTTTAATTCGTAGGAAGGCAGATTTCTTATGTGTGATGAAACAGCACTGATCCATCTGTTATACCGGTCGGTTTTTTCTTTTGAATTTTGTTCGGTAAAATATTTCGGTTTCGATGGTACAACTATCCAGTTTGTGTAACCATGGACATCTATAGCAGCAAGGTACTCTCTTCTTATCATTAGATCACGAATTGCAGTAGTCTCTGCTTCACTGAATGGATGTGATCCGTTGGGTTCTTTTGAAATACCCCATAATATACTGAAATTTCGGTTTAAATTGACATTATTCTGATTGTATCTACTCAAACCGTAAGCGTCAGGATTTGCATAAGGGATGAAATCAATAACACTGTTTTCAGGAAGGCTGTTTAATAGGCTCTTACCTTCCTCGGTCTTTTTGGCAAGCCAGATTACAAATTTTGATGTCAAAATTTCGTTTCCATGAAGACCCCCTTGAATAAGAAACCTAATTGGTTCGGTATTCTTTTTTTCATTTTTTTCATAATTTTTTGAAAGTGGAACCGTTATCAATTTAATTCTAGTGTTCAAAGTTGATTTGTAGACTGGATTTGTGAGCAATTCATCAATATACGAGTGTGAAGTATCTGCAGATGCATCTATTGTGTTAAAAAATGCAAACATTATGGCAATAGCACATAACATTCTTAATATTCTGGTTTCTCTAAAATGAATCATAATAATAATTTTCAGCAAGTTTTTCTGTTTAACTATCTGGTAACCTATTTTTATTGATGCAAGGACGGTACCAAACTTAACATATTGAAACTATAGGATAATTTAGAGTGCCGGTGTGCGGTATTAGACAAATCAATTTTGTCTGACTATAAGAAGCAGGTAAGGCTTATGTGAAAATAGATTATTAATTATAGGTATATATAAGAATGACAGTGGGATTTGCATTATTATTTTTGACTTACATGTCTTTGATTGGATTTTGTTGGGGGGTATCATAACCTGTTAACTATAATAAGAATTTGGCAATAGAGGGGTGGAAACGGAATTATCGATGGTTATTAGGACAAAGTCATTGTCAACAATTTTTTCAGTTTAATAAGTTTCTGGTGTGAGATACGCCAGCGACGTATCCTGGCAAGCGAGGCTTAAATATGATCTGTTTGCTAAAGTGGACCCCAAAGTCTGTTATGTGATCTGTCAATAGGAAAACATATTGTTTTGCCAGATAGCATATCTGATAAAATGAGGTGGGCTTTGCGGTATAATGGTCTAGGACTTCAGTCTCTACTGATCCCGGGGATCGTTATGCGATAATCACACTGATTATCAGCTGTGAAGAAATTAATTCCGGATCATGATAGGCCTGGAGCCTAGTCTATTATAACATATTGAAATGATATGTTTTGATAGTTTTGTAGAGCGGCATTTCGCACCAGAAACCGTCCATACATGAGCTTTTTATACGATCTGCTTGAAGAAGTTGGTTTTATAGAATTTAAGTTCATTTATACTTTCAAGAATGTCATCAAGTGCTCTATGAGTATTTTTCTTTGTGTATGCTTTGGTCATATTTGGCATATACCATCTATTTACCAATTCCTTAACTGTGCTTACATCAATGATTCTATAATGGAGATATTTGTGTAGTTCATTCATCTCTTCTGCAAGAAACCGTCTATCCTGCCATATACTGTTTCCACATAATGGGTTGGAACCCGCTTCACTATATGGTCTGATATATTCCATAATACAGTTTTGAGCATCGGCAGAAGTAATTCTTGAAGCTAGTACTTCCTGCCAGAGTCCTGATTTGGTGTGGTGTTGCTTATTCCAGTCATCCATTTGATCGAATAATTCTGGCTCTCTTCTAATTGCAAATGAAATGCCATCTGCAAGAATATCCAGATTATTGTTTGTTACAATAGATGCTATTTCAAGTATACAGTCCTTTTGAGGATTCAATCCAGACATCTCCAAATCGATCCAGATGAGATTCGAATTCAACTCTAATACCTTTCATTTGGCCTTATATTATATATTATTGCTTGATAAATAATGCTAAAGTGGTTACCTCCAAGACTTATTGCATTAGGCAAAAAAATCCCTGTAGAATCTTTTGAAGGCTTGGGCTACTCCTTTCATTTTAAATAGAAAACTTTGAGTTTTCACTAAAATACCTACAAAAAGCCAATACATTTATCTACCCAATAGAAATTGGCGATTAAAACATTTATATCTATTCTGACACATTTTATGTTACGTAAAAAATGATATTTT
>JADFZC010000611.1 GCA_015232735.1 Oligoflexales bacterium
TCGTCCCACCCGATTTCACTGGAAACCCTGTCGATGGCCTCCTTAAGTCCGTTGGGATTCATTCGGACTCCGTAGGCAAGGGTGTCCGAGTCAGTGATGGCATTGATCCTTCTGAGTTTCAAAGGATCCATACCAAGCCGCCTTGCAGCCTGGTTCATATGGGACTCTATCCCGAAAAGGATCTCCGAATAACCAAACCCCCTGTAAGCGCCGCCTGGCGGCAGGTTTGTGTATACGCATATCGAATCTATCGAGACGTTGTTCATTCTGTAAGGTCCCGTGGCTGAAAGGCCTGCGGCGTTCACCACGTTGGCCCCGTACTCAACATAGGCTCCTGCATCCCAGTATATCTTGTGATCGAAAGCGGTTATCGTTCCGTCTTTCCTGAGCCCCATCTTTATCCTTGCGACGGTGCCTAGCCTTTGGTAGGTGTTTGCAAACTCATTCTCGCGCGACCACCTTACCTTGACAGGATAACCCTTAAGCCTTGTCGCAAGCACTGCGGGAATGATCTCCATGGTCACCCCCGCCTTTCCGCCGAAACCGCCGCCCACGTGAGGGGCAAGAACCCTTACGTCCTTGTGCGACAATCCCATGGAAGAAAGCGCCGCCGCAAACAGATGGCGCTGCGTGTGCGGAGACTGCGATGACGACCAGACGGTCAGTCTTGACGAATGATCAAATTTCGCGGTGGCAACATGCGGCTCAATGGAACAGTGGACATACCTTGGAACAAAATACTCATCTTCCACTATAAGATCAGCCTCCCTGAAACCCTGCTCCACGTCCCCTTTCCTGACCTTCCTGTGATGAGCTATGTTTGTACCTTTTTTGGGAAAAAACCATGGCACGTGCGGATACTCGTGCAGATCCGGATGGATCAGAAGCGCCCCGTCCTTAAGCGCATCGAGCTGGCACAATATGCTGGAAAGAGGCTCATACTCAATCCTTACAAGCCCTGCCGCCTTCTTTGCGGCATAGGGAGTCCTTGCGACAACGGCCGCCACCTGTTCGCCGACAAACCTGACCCTGTCCTGCGCAAAGACAAACCTGTCCTGCATGTAGAGACCGAACTTGAACGGGAAATCCCTGCCTGTAAAAACCTTTACAACGTCTTCAACCTTTTCGGCATCCTTCGTGTAAATGTTTTTGATCATTGCGTGAGGCTCGGTGCTCAATATTATCTCTGCATGCAGAAGCCCGGGACCAAATTCCAGATCGTCCGCGAACTCGGCGCTCGCCGATACCTTGTCGAGGCCGTCTATCCTTACAACCGGTTTGCCGACAAACTTCATCTCACTCATGGCAGCCTCCCTTTTTCCTGTCCATGATGGCGTCAATTATGGGCGTGTATCCCGTGCAGCGGCACAGATTTCCGCTCAAAGCCTCCTTTATCTGCTCAATCGTCGGATTTTCATGCCTTTCAAGAAGCTCTGCCGTCGATATTATCACGCCCGGAGCGCAGAATCCGCACTGGAATGAATTGTACTCGATGAATTTGCGCTGAATCGCCGTAAGCGTTTCCCCCGACAGCCCCTCGACTGTAACAACCTCATGGTCTTCAACCTCAACCGCAAAAACAAGGCAGCTTCTCACCCCGTGCCCATTCAGCAAGACGCTGCATGCTCCGCAGTCCCCGCGATCGCATCCGCATTTGGGGCTTTTGACGCCGCATTTGTCTCTTAACACCTCAAGGAGCGTTTCATGGGGTTCAACATGGACAGATCTCATTTCACCATTAAGCCTGAATCTAACCTTCTTCATCTCAGCCTCCAAGAATTCCGCTTATGTCGACATTTTCCCCCCTGAATCTGGCTGCCGCCGCCTTAAGCCCCCTCTCGATCATGACGCCCGCCATATGGAACCTGTAATGCCTTGACGCCCTGATATCGGTGATCGGAGATATCTCCTTTCTGATGGCATCCCTGACCGAAGTGAACACTTCAGGGGTCAGATCCTTTCCCTCAAGGATCTTTTCCACGGCATATGCCCTTTTGGGTATAGCCGAGGCCGCACAGTGGGCGACCCTGTATTTTTTATCCTCAAGGAGCATTACGGATATTCCTACCTGGGCCAGATCCTCCCCCCTGTAGCGGGAGAGTTTCACATAACATCCCGCATGGCGGCTTTTCGGAAGATCCATGGAAATTCCCGTAACAATCTCCTTCTCATTCATGGACGTTCTCCTTGGAGCAAGAAAAAAGTCGGATATCGGCACGCTCCTGTCGAATCCCCTGCTTTTCAAATGAACCCTGGCTTCATAGACCAGAAGTGCGGGGGCGCTGTCGAGCGAGGGAACCGCCGTGCAGATGTTTCCGGCAATCGTCGCCCTGTTTCTTATACCGACAGACGCGACGCTTTTTGCGGAATCGTGGAGCACGGGAAACCTGTCCCTTACAACATCCGACCAGGCCAGTTTTTCAAATGTGACAAGCGCGCCGATCCACAGTCTTCCTTCGGAAAATTCAATCCTGTCGAGCTCGCTGAGGCCCTTGATATCCACAAGATATGAAGGGCTGAGAGTTCCCTCCTTGATCATGACGGCAAGGTCGGTTCCCCCGGCCAGTATCCTGGCTAAGCCGCCATGCTTTTCCAGCATGCCGAGGGCATCGTCGAGCGATTTTGCCTTGTGGTACTCAAAAGTGTTTGCCGAAGCCATTTTTCAGATCCTCCATAATAAACAACCACCTTTTGGG
>JADFZC010000612.1 GCA_015232735.1 Oligoflexales bacterium
TGACCGACCCCAAAGGCGACAGAGGCCTTCCGCCGAGCAAGCAGCCTGATCCCGATCTTTTTCTGCGCATTGTTGAAAGGAGAAAGGACGGAATCGTCATCAAAGGTGCAAAGGCGCACCAGACAGGTGCCGTCAACTCCCACTGGGCGCTGGTGATGCCCACGATGGCGATGGGTAAGGATGATGCCGACTATGCCGTTTCCTTTGCCACCCCATCAGATTCAAAAGGCATATTTTATATTTACGGCCGACAGTCGTGTGATACCAGAAAGCTTGAAGGCGGAGACATCGATGTAGGAAATAAAAAGTTTGGCGGACATGAGGCATTGATGATATTCGACAATGTTTTTGTTCCATGGGAAAACGTGTTCATGTGCGGCCAGTATGAGTTCGCAGGCCTTCTTGTGGAACGGTTTGCCGGATATCATCGCCAGAGCTACGGGGGATGCAAGGTCGGCGTGGGCGACGTGCTCATAGGGGCGGCAGCACTTGCAGCAGAGTATAACGGCGCGGCCAGGGCTTCTCATATAAAGGACAAAATCATTGAAATGATCCATTTGAATGAGACTCTGTATGCCTGCGGTATCGCCTGCTCGGCCGAAGGATGCAGGACCAGGTCCGGAACATATCTTATCGACCTGCTCCTTGCCAATGTATGCAAACAAAACGTCACGCGCCATCCTTATGAAATAGCGCGTCTGGCTGAAGACATCGCAGGAGGGCTGATGGTCACTATGCCGTCCGAAAAGGATCTTCGCCATCCGGAAATAGGATGCGTGGTTGAAAAATATCTTCGCGGCGTATCCTCAGTTTCAACAGAAGATCGGATGCGCATACTCCGTCTTATCGAAAACATAACCCTTGGCACCGCCGCAGTCGGGTACAGGACCGAATCGATGCACGGCGCAGGTTCGCCCCAGGCACAGCGGATTATGATATCCCGCCAGAGCGACCTTGAACATAAGAAGGAACTGGCAAAAGAGATTGCCGGCATTTCGAGGAAAGATGATCTATGAGAAATTTCGAATGGGAATGTACTGAAAGAGATGATTTTACAGCTAGGTTCAGAAAAACCCATCTGAACAAGTTCGTGGGCGCGGACGAGGCTGTCAAAAACATAAAATCAGGCGACAGGGTTGTCTTGGGACACGCCTGCGGCGAGCCTCAGGCTCTCGTCGAAGCCCTGGTGAAAAGGGGGCCGGAGCTCACAGGTGTGGAAATCGTGCATATGGTCGCGATGGGCCCGGCTAAATTTACGATGGCCGAGTTCGAAAACAACTTCCGCCACAACGCGCTCTTCGTCGGATCAGCAACCAGCAAGGCCGTTCATGACAGGCGTGCTGACTACACCCCCTGTTTTTTTTCGGAAATACCAAGGCTGTTCAAAGACAGGATACTTAAAGTCGATGTCGCGCTCATACAGGTCACGCCCCCTGATGATGATGGATACTGCAGCTTCGGGATTTCGGTCGACTACACAAAGGCTGCGGCCGAGTGTGCCGGACTTGTAATCGCGCAAACGAACAGAAATATGCCAAGAACATCCGGCTCCAGAATACATCTGGATGAGATCGACTTCATTGTTGAAAAGGATGAGCCTGTAATAGAGCTGAGACCCGCGGCGGTCGGAGATGTGGAAAGGGCGATAGGAAGAAATGTGGCCACCCTCATCAGGGATGGAAGCACCCTTCAGCTTGGAATCGGGGCGATACCCGACGCAGTGCTCCTCAGCCTGGGGGATAAGAAGGATCTTGGAATCCACTCGGAGATGTTTTCAGACTCTGTGGTGACACTGGCCGAGGCCGGGGTCGTCACAAACAAAAGGAAAACCATAAACCAGGGAAAATTCGTCGCGTCCTTTCTTATGGGAACTCGAAAACTTTACGATTATGTCCATGAAAACCCGAACGTCGAGATGCTTCCGGTCGACTACGTGAATGATCCATGTATAATAGGACAGCATGAAAACCTGGTGTCAATCAACTCTGCCATCCAGGTGGACCTTATGGGCCAGGTTAACGCCGAGATGATCGGCTCAAGGCAGTTCAGCGGCGTCGGAGGACAGGTCGATTTTGTCCGGGGAGCAAGCCGGTCCCCTTTTGGTGTTTCAATTATCGCCTTTCCATCCACCGCGGCCGGTGGAAAAATATCCCGCATAGTGCGCGAGCTTGACAGGGGAGCGGCGGTGACCACCTCTCGCAATGACGTTCATTATGTCGTCACAGAGTACGGTATAGCCTGTCTGAGAGGCAAGACCCTCAGGCAGAGGGCCCAGGAGCTGATCGGCATTGCCCATCCTGACTTCAGGGATGAGCTGAGGGGCTGAAAGGAAAGGTCAGGAGGGGCCATATCTGCCAATTTTATGCAAAGCACTGTGTTTCAGGAAATTCAAGGTTATCGTCAAATATATCTTTCCATATTTTGCTGTAACGGTCAGCCTCTTTATGCGCCTTTAAATGGCCCAGATTTTGGAATGTTTCCAAATGCACGTTCACACCCAGATTTCTCATATGAAGCGCCCAGTCGCAAAGTGTCTTGTAATTCATGACCTCATCAGCGGTATTTGCTATGCAATAGTGGAATGCGGATGATGAAATGTGATCCTGTTTTTTAAAGTTGTTTTTGCATACACTGCCAAAAAGTTCCGATTTATGACGATAGATCAGGTGGGCAACAGGCTCCAAAACCTTATTGAC
>JADFZC010000613.1 GCA_015232735.1 Oligoflexales bacterium
ATTCGTTTTTCCTGTCCCTGCACATTTCAATAAATAATTTTGAGGTAAAATGATCGTGAAAATTACTATCTCAATTGTGAGCTTGTCAATCATATTGTCTCTTGTTTCGTGCATCAGCAGAGCACCACAGGTGCTGAATAGAATCGATCAAGAGGCGGCTGACGCATCCTTTGGAACATGGGATTTGTGTCTAAATGCACAAAAAAAAACCGGAATGCCGCCCATAGTGCAAAGTGATCCTTTCGAACCGACCTCTTCTTATACCAAGTGTGATATAGAAGGATTTCATGTTTATATCAGCGCTGAAGCTTTTGGGGACACGGATCTTCTAAAGCGGGGTTACGACCTTCTTAGAACTAAATTCAGCGCCATCAATCAGAAGATTCCCTCAAAACATGTCGAGTTTTTCAAAAAAATAAAATTCTGGATTGAGCTGTCGCGAACCAGCGGTGCTGCTGACTATCATCCTTCAGAAAAGTGGCTGCTTGAACATAAAATAAATCCAGATAAGGCCAAATCCATAGAATTGTCCAACCTGAAGCATCTGTTAGAATGGTCAGATGAACAACCCGAAATGTTGTTGCATGAGCTGGCGCATGCCTACCACTTCATCAAGCTAGGCGAAGACTACCAGCCGCTTATCAAACGATTTAATGATGTTCAAGCCTCAGACCTATACCAGCAAGTAAAACATGTCAATGGCTCGATGAAGAGGGCTTATGCCCTAAACAACAAATTCGAATTTTTTGCGGAACTTTCCGAGGCCTATTGGGGTAAAAATGATTTCTATCCGTTCCAACGCGACGATCTGAAAGCTTACGACAAAGTCAGTTATGATTTATTGGGTTCCATCTGGGATCCAGCCTGTTTGATCGGGATTTGATCGGGACACGTGACGTTCACGGTACCGTTCAGCAGAGAGACTTTGACCTTTAAATCTACAAGTTCTTTGTCAGCTACATAATTCAGCCGTTAAATCCATGCTGAGCAACAGCGTCAGCCAGAAAACTCCCATAATCTAATAATTCATGAAAATGATCCTTTTTCCTATTGTTGTTGAATTTATAACAATTTTATACCAACAAAGTTTTTCGGTCCACACCGATCCTACCTCATTAATAAGGCAGATTCATCCCATTACCCTCCGTTTCTCCGACAATCCCACGATTGTAGCACACTGTTAATAGAGATTTTACTCTCCCTCTTGCAAAGCAAAATGGACTGTTGTACCACTCAGAAGCGTCGATCAGGAGCATATTTGCCTGATCGGAGATAATGAATTTTATAAGGGGGACAATTAATGAAAACCAGGTCAACATTGATAGCCGGCGCTATATTGCTTAGCGTTTTTTTGGCGGGTTGCGGCCCTACGGACCAAAATGAGTCAGCATTGAATAGCAAGGGGGATAAGAATGCATGTATCGATGGGTTGATTGACAAACTTGAGATCGACGAAGGGATGGTCACCAATCCATCAATGATTATTGACATACTTAAAAATGACATGAGACTTATTGATCTTCCTTCTCTCATGGCCGTAATCGGAGGGTACACAAAGAATGAAGTGCCGCTAAAACCGATGTTTGATGAAATGAGGGAAGGTATCATCACAAAACAGCCGGTTGTAGCAGAATTTATTTGTGCGGCGGTCAATGAAAACCTGATTCCAAAGATCGATGAATCGGGGAAAATGGCTATTACCAAAACCTTGCATCATATGTTGATTCTCAACGAGATGACAAATGCCATGTTCAAAGACCCTGCTCTGATGAGCGATGTCCGCGATCACCTGTATAGAAAGAGAGAGCAGGCAGGAATCAGTCGTGAACTGGTACGCTCGGTTTTTGACATCTATGGTTTGAGCGGTGATGCTTTTGAGCCTGCAAAGACCAAAACCATAGATTGGGCCTTTGACTCGCTTATGAAGTTCAGAGAGAAAGGGACAATTTCTGAAAACGAAATACGAGGGCGACAAATTGGCGTTGCGGTCAATGTCATGGAAGTCATGATTGTAGATTATGTTAAAGGATATAAAGACAATGCTGTCGCATCAATTCCACTATCTACCAATCCTCCTGAAACATTAAGCGTATCGACTGATAGCCAGAGGATCGTTCGATATCATTTGAACGAAGAGTGGGTAGCCCTTTATGAGAGTTGGATGGCCGCCTTTTTAACCGGTTTTGGAGATTCTCTGGATATTATCTATCCTAAGGTATTTATCCCTGCTGTGCTTAATGCATCCAATAATGATTACCTCTTTAAAAGGGTGATTGCCTTGTGGCCGACGATCAATTTTGTCTTGTTTAAAAGAGCAGACAAAATAGAGCCTTCAATCATGCCTGGGCACGATAAGCTGGCATTGAGGTGGGGAGAGATAAATCGAAGGCATGCAGAGGATTATTATAGAAAACATAATGACCAGGAACTTCGCGGGGTGATCGATCTTTTCAATCCAATCAGGAAGCGATTTGCAGAACTTGGAAATGAGATGTTAAAGGTGGTTGGCAAGAAGTTGGGTATGGAACCCTTCGATGGCGCAATAAATGTGGGGATGTAACACCAAAACGGACTTTCAGTCTAAGATATTGATAAATTATGGAGAAATATGATGAAAAAAATCATGATGATGTCACTTTTGATCGCAGCCGGCTTTGTTCTATCAAGCTGTGGACCCTCAAGCTCGATGGAGG
>JADFZC010000614.1 GCA_015232735.1 Oligoflexales bacterium
TGTAAGATTTTCAACATTATCAAGATAGACTGTTCCGTTGTACATCGGGGAGGCGGATGTCGGTTCAGAGCCGTCTTTTGTGTAGTGAATCCTCGCGCCGGGAGTGGGACTTGTCATGTTCAGGGATATTTTTGTCGCATATTTACCGCTATTATGGGAAAAGACGGGCTTTTCAACCTTGCCTGCGCCGGAGGAGATCACATAGCTTTCCTGTGCTATCGCTGATTCGCTGCCATCCTCGCGGATTGAAATGGCGCTTATGGTTACGGAACGTGCGATGCTGAGCGGTGCCAGATATACGGGAGAGTGACTGTTGGGCGTTGAACCATCGACAGTATATCGGATAATTGTATTTTTCTCCGAGGATATGGTTACTGTTTGCGCTTCTGCGTAGCGGCCGCCAGGCGGCATGATTTGAGGCGTCGGGGTTTCACTGTCCTTTTCTCCGGCTGTATGACTGTAGCCGGGAGAATCCATTTGCCTTCCGGTTTGAAACGAGTAGGTGAAAAAATAGGAGACTGTTGTTCCCCTGGCAATGGGAGAGATGAGGTATTCCCAGCGGTCAAGAGCGTTACTATAAATCATTTTCCGGTTGTCCTGGAGACTTTTGGGGATCGAGAAGTGAACGATCACATAGTGGGCTTTGGCTGAAGCCTTGAACCAGAGAAGCATTGTCCCGCCTATGTCAGTAGCCCCCTGAACAAAAAAATTCTCATTGCCAAATCCGGGATCTGAACGGTTTATCGGTATGTCTGCTATCGATTTGGCGAAAGCTGTTGAAATTTGAAGAAGAAGCAGAATGGAAACAAAAAATTTAGAAAGATTCATTTTAATCCTTTTCAACAATCAAGGCCGTCATCCTTAACGCAGGCGGTGAGAGGATCCTGGCTTACGCTCAGGACGACGGCAGCGTATTCAGTCCGTTGTGATATGACTTCAAGTATTCTGGTTCAGATTTTTACATTAGTGGATTAATTTTTTCAATAATATTGTTCTGTTCTGATTTGTTTAAAGTCCCAGAGGGCCTGCCGTCCAATTCCAGGTGATCGTTGATCCGACGGGCGGCAGTTGCAGACGGCGGAGGGCATCTCCCTGCCATGCGAGAAAAACCAGAGGATGGTCCGGGCGGTCTGTGGCATTGTCCCACGTTAAGGCGATACGTGTCGGCAAATCATCCTCGGTGGCAAGTATACGGATTTCAAGGCCATCCAGTGTGACTGTGTCGTTGATTGAAAGTCTTATTTTTTTGGATCTGAAAAGTTTCTCAAAGGGAGTCTGGAGCATTGTGCAGCCGATTGTCGAAATTTGCAGCGACTTTTCAGAGGTCCGTGTGATCTCCTGGTCGCAGGGGCTTGCAGATATTGTCCAAAAGGCCGAGGGCAGCCGGCCTTTCTTTGCGCCGATGATCCATGGGGTATAGACCCAGACCAGCGGGTCGGATCCGGCAAGGATCACTGCGCTGTCGTTTATGGGATCCGGCACTTCAATGGACTCGGCAACCTCTTCATTGGATCTTGAGTACACTCCAAGCAAAATCCCAGAAGCGCCAAGTTGAACGGGAGCAAGAACAAGATGCATAAAAACCAGAAACCAGCCGAATACATAAAGCGCCCGTCGCCACCACCCTTTTGCCATGTTTATTCCCCTTGTGAAGGCATATTGCATGACGACAGCCAGAATTACCGCACCGCCGATGCCGGGCATTAAAAGCAGGCGACCGCTTACAAATCCTCCCAGCGAGGGCAAAAGTGACAAAAGAGCGCCCAAAGCCAGCCAGCTTATGGTTTTTTGCTCATTATCCGGCATGGATTTTATCGCTCTGTTTAAAATAAAAACGAATAGTGCGAAAAATACGATGCCCGTTATAACCAACCATGGTGTAATGGATGGCAGAAGAATCGCAAAATCGGACTGAACTCCAGCCAGCAAATCGGCCATGAGCATGGGCAGCGCTACGCCTGCCGCTTTTAAAAACGATGGAAGGTCGTTTAAGGGATTGTTATATAACCCGCTGCCGTATGTTCCATACCCCATCATGGAATAGGCGGTCAAATAACAGGCCACTATTATCAGGGATGGCAATAACGCGATTATGCGCCTTACCCTTCCATCAGAAGACCCTATGCATTCAAATGCGGCGATATAAGCTACTGTGCCAAGCGCAGCCTCACCGGAAAAAAGAGCCAGGATCAGAGCTGATGACGAAAACAGACCTCCCGCCCGCCACTTCTCCGCCCGCCATTTGACATGGGACCAAATCGACAAGACACCGAACACTCCGGTAATGAGTGAATGACGGCATGCAATCCAGGACACGGGGAACCAATGAGCATCATCCACTGCAAAAATGAGCAGAGCCAGGATTATGTAACGTGAAGGGACGACATTGAGATATAGCAGTGAAGTGGCGGCAATAAACAGGGCATACCACACAAGCGAGTGGATATGGTAAGGCATTGCGTCGAGCTTCCACAACATGTAATCAAGGTTGAAAAGCAGAGAACCGATGGGACGGAAAAATGAGATTTTATGCTCCCTGGGTGTCCACCATGGAAACGGTCCGCGGTCAACAAGCGAACTTTTTGTTTCTGCCGTACCCCGGGTGAACTGATAGAGATCAAGCCGTGAAAGCAAAGATGAATGCTCCTGGCTGACTTTCACAAGCTGAATGTAGTCATCCTGATAAAATCCCG
>JADFZC010000045.1 GCA_015232735.1 Oligoflexales bacterium
TCAAGTCGTGTTATCTCTTCATTAATGTCTGACTTGTCTGTCAGAACCGCGACCTCTGCCAGAAGTCTGTCTTCCGGTAGTGCCTGTTTTATGATCGTGCCTGTCTCCGCGAGGTTTGAGAGAAGATTTTCCAACCGTTGTCTATATACGGAGAACAATTTTTTTTGGATATCGGATGCTCGGGCAGAAATCTCTTTTAGGTCAGAATTGAAAGACGTGAGGTTTTCCCTGAGCGATATCTTCAGTTCATTACCCTCAATAGCTCGGCAGGTTTGTACCTTTTCAAGGGCGGATCTCAATGAGAGTAATATGCCCTCTTCGTGCAGTGAGGAAAGCGTATCAGGTTTTTGCGGGCAGGCATCGACGAGTACGCCTTCCATTTTTAGCAGTTCGTAAACTGAAATTGATTTAATTAGTTCCCTCATCGGGGATTTGTCAATCATCTCATGAATACTGCTGACAAGGTTAAAATAATACTCAAGTGCCGCCTTTGACAAAGTCGGAAACCTGAAATCCTGATCCGATGTTACAACGTCAAAAAAAACGTCAACCTTGCCTCGGGTCAGATGATTTTTTACCTCCGAAATAACCTTGGATTCCATTGAAATCAGAAACCGCGGGAGGCGAACACTAACGTCAACAAATCTTGAATTGAGAGTCTTGATTTCACAACGATAACTGACTTTACCGGCAAAATGCTCTCCAAAACCATAGGAAGTCATGCTTTTTATGGACACAATATCGACGCTCCTTTTTGGATTATAAGGAGAATTGTTTCACCTTTTTAAGGTAATAGCAGTTTTTGATCCAAACTCCAACCACATTTTGCGATCAGCAGAAGGTAAAAAATTCAGGATGATCATCCAGGCGGTCGAGTTGGCAAGGTAAAAGTATTGTATTTTGCCTCCCGATAAATCCCCAACTGAATAAATTTCATTTCTGGAAGGACTTCAAATGGTTTATAATAAATAAAACTTTTCTATGGAGGTCAAGGAATTGAGAAAAATTCTTATCCCAGGGTTGGTTTTGATAATTGCGGTTTTTTCATTTTTGGGAGCAGCCTGTGTCTCGTTGCGTGGTGGTGACAGCGGGGAGAAGGAACTTCCTCCACAGATTACCGAAGATATTTCCACTGAAAAAGCTGTTGAGAACGGTATTAAATTTGGGGGGGATACTCTCGTTGAGGCGAAAAAACTTATAGACAAGAGAAATGAGTGGCCGAAGGTCAAGCAGCAGGTTGAAAAGATAATTTTGACCGAAATTAAAACCATGTCCTCAAGATCGATGATAAATGCGGTACACCTTTACCAGATTGGATCTCTGGAAGTGGATATGGGGATGCTCAAGGCATTTCTGGCATCCAACAGGGCGGAGATCAGGCAGATAGGCTGGCAGATGGCAGCCAGTTATCCTTCAAATAGTGTAGCCCGTTATCTTGACGAAGTTCTGACAAAGGCTGTCCTTGATGGTGACGAAGACAGGGTATTGATCCCTGAGATGGCCCAGGCGGTGCAGGTAAACATGATTCGAAGTGAATACTCACTTTTGAAGCAGGGGCTTATGAAGCAAAGAGGCAGCGAGTTTGCCAAAGCCATGATGATTCTCGAACCTGAAAAGGCTTCGGAGGATTTTATGGATTATCTTGCTTTGGCCACCATAGAGGATTTGCGACAGCTTAATCAGAGCACTGTTGATCTTCACACCACTCTTGTCATTTTCAGGCATTTCATGTCTCATCCTGTTTCCTTGACAAATCCGAAATACAGTCATCTTTTCCTGTACGCAATCTCAAGAAACCAGACTTTGGCTGAGATGGCGCATATTGTAATCGAAAAGCAGATTCCGCAGTACAGGAATCAAATGGCACTCATACTTTCCACTTTGCCAGTATGGATACAGGTGGCCTATGTTGAAGGAGTGAAGGACAAGATGAACTCGAATGTCAATCTGTTTTTGGCCCAGTTGAGAGACAAGACCTCTTTTAAAGAGGTTGTTGAAGAGATAAATTCGATTGAACAGCGGTGATTCGGGAAACACTTTATTATGATTCAATGTTTACATAGAGTCATAGAAACCTATCTGGACAATTACGGCTGGTCATATAAAGTCGGAGGTTGTGGCGGCTGGATTACAGGTTTTCAGGGCGGTGAAAGATCTTATCCGCTTTTTATAAACATAACAGAGACATGGATAACATTTAATATTAGACCATTTATTGGAATTAGCACCGACTGGGAGTATTGGCCGGAGGTTCTCCAATTCCTTCTTAAATTAAATAACAGATGTTCGATGGTAAAGCTTGTGATCGATGATGACAACTGCATATCGCTTTTATTGGAGATATTTGCCAGGGATCTGTCGTATTCGGAGTTTTACGATTCATTAGGAGTTCTCGGGTATTATGCCGATTTTATCTATGGTGAAATACTCGATTTTTTTGATAAAATAGATTTTAAATATTCACATTCGCTCAAGTTTCTAACATAACATTTATATTGAGTGAAACCTCTCTTTTTTTAGGAATCCCCAAAAATATCGAGGTAAATTTCCGGACTTTCGGACCGATAATATGAATGATTCATGTAAAGTGTGAGTTTGGAGGCAAAAACCTTTATGGTTGATGTTGAAAACATCGAACGATGTCCTATAAAAATTGAACACTATCGAATTACCAGCGAGATAGGTGCCGGAGGCTTAGGGCTCGTTTACAAAGCTATTGATGAACGTTCGGGCCGGACGGTGGCAATAAAGGTTCTCCATAAGAAATATCAAAAAAACCCTAGATTTCTTGGAATATTTCATCGTGAATTGATCATTGTATCAAGGTTTAAACATAAAAATATCGTTGAATTCATAAGTGCCAATTTCGATCCTCCCAACTGTTATATTGTCAGTGAATTCATAGATGGGTGGTCTCTATACTCGCTTATGAAAACCTGCGGCCCCATTCCGCCTCTTGTAGCATTATGCATCGGCATAGACATATTGCAGGGCCTCGATTACCTCCATCTGCATGACACGATTCACTCAGATCTTTCAAGTCCCAATGTATTGATAGATAAAAGCGGAAGGGTGCTTTTAACGGATTTTGGACTGGCCTGTCAGGAAGAGGTTGAGGATTATAAGAATTATATGGTTGGAACTCCCGGATTCTACTCACCTGAACATATAACCGATACGTCGATTGTTCCCCAATCGGATATTTATTGTCTGGCTTTGTTGATATATGAAATGATGGCCGGAAGAAAAGCGGTTCCCGCTTCAAATAAGAGACATGAAGTTTTCAACAATATGAAAAATATTGATTTTGAAAATATTCCATGCACTGACAGGCGGATGAAAATTTCAATTGTCAGTATGCTTAAAAAGGCTTTGCACATCAATCCCGCAAAGAGATTCAAAAATACCGAACAAATGATCATATTCATATACAAGATTCTCAAGAAATACGAGATAAGGTTTTCGAGGTATGCCATAAGGCAATATCTCATAGACTACAAGCTGAGCAAGAGGAAATCCTCAAACAAGGAAACACAGGATATTTATAATGGCTATGTATTGCCTGATGGCATGAAACGTCCTTGAACGAAAATCAATAAGCCAAATATTCCGCCAGATACCATTTTTGAAGCGGCTTTTTACAGAGCGGGTCATATCTGTGATTTGAAAAAGCAGTTTCCATTGTCGGCGCCATTCCCAAGCATTCTCTGATTTCACTTAGATTTTTTATTTCGTATTCGTAAAATTTTGGAGGAACTGGATTTGACAGAATGATTGAAAAAGATCCAGCCTCTCTCAAAGAGGAAAGGTCATGAACAGTAAATTCACCCCTCCTTGTGAATTCCGAATGTCTCGTTATGCCTGGCCATTGCGAGATTTTTAAATCCGGAGCATAGAAACGGAGCATGGAAACGATTTGATAGCTGTCGCCAAATAGGGGTTTGCTGCTTATGCCTTCCAAAAGACGTCCAAGGTCATCGTAACCATAGGTTTCAGAAATAATCCTTTTATTGGGTTTATTACTGAACATTATCGGGTTGTTGGAATATGCGATCACAGCGGATGTAAAAATCAGGTTTATTATTGCCGCCAAATACATGGCTTTGGGTGAAAGTTCCAAGGTTCCTATTATCAGGACAGAAGCTCCTATCACGTAAAAGGCCGGCCAGTTGGCTTCTATGTGCGATTTGAAACTGACAATTCCGAATACGATCAGGGGAAAAACAAAAGATGCTGCAATAAGCGGTATCGCCTCTTTTTTTATTTGAATCTTTTTATGATTTTTCTGCTTTTTCCATTTTATAAGGGCAAAGGAAATTGGAAAGATCAGAAATCCCCATAGCAATATCTGGCTAATCACGAAACCAGAGACGCGTTCAAAGGACTTTTGGATATCGCTTTTTGGTTTTTCCGGAGGTTTTTCCTTCTCCTCCTCCGTTTTGAAATATTCCGCAAGGACGGCTTCTTTTGAACCCTTTTCCGCTATTGTCGGATAAGGGAAAGGAAGAGGAAATAACGAATCGTTTACTTTGTGCGATCCCTGGAATCCATGGCCAAGTTGGAACTTGAGGGAGATAAAGTCACGGTTATAATTCCACATAAGATGCGGTGTAATCACAATAACACAAAAGATCCCTCCGAGATACGGCCATGGCGATTTGAGCTTTTCAGGTTTCATAAGAAGTGCGAAAAGAAATATTGGTCCTATGAACAGCATGGCATATTTGCCGAGTATTCCAAGACCGGTAAAAATACCTGCGGTAATCCATCTTTTTTCATTTTCTAGCAGCGCCTTGAGTGCCTCATGAAGTGCTATGAGCCATGAAAAGATGAAAGGGATATCCGGTGTTGCAAGAATGCCGATCATGAATCCCAGGAAATTGAAATTCATAAGAATGATTCCCGAAGTCAGACTTTTTTTCCCGCTGATTCCGACAGTTTTGAAGAGTGATATGCTGATTGGGATCATTAAAAAAGATAAGATCAGGCATCCCAGTCTGCCCATAAACCATGAGTGTTTTTCAGCATTAACCAGGACTGAAAGCCATGCTATCAATGGCGGGTGGTCGAAATATCCAAGGTCTGGAAAGGCCGCCCAGGAAAAATAATAGGCTTCATCCCTTGTAACAGGCAGGAATTTTGCTCCAAATATCCGGAAAAGAATTATTATGCCAATAAATATGAAAAATATGTGGCGATAGTAATTTTCAGTCTGTTTTTCCATTGTTCAGTCTCTCTCGGCGGTTTCAAGCCGTTCAATGAGTTTCGTCTGTCTTTTTAAGCTGGTCTGGTTTTTTATTGCAACGCCCAGAGCTTTTTTTGATCCAACAAATATCGCCAGTTTTTTAGCTCTTGTGAGGCCGGTATAAATGAGATTTCTCTGCAGCATGATGTAGTGGCTCGTGGATAGCGGAATAATAACAACAGGAAACTCGCTTCCCTGTGATTTGTGGATTGTGATGGAATATGCAAGTTTAAGATCGTTAACCTCGTCAAAGGAATAAGTTACAAACTTGTCAGAGAATGAAACTGAAATCTTTCCGCCGGATATTCCTGTTTCCATTACTATTCCAATGTCACCGTTGAATACATTAAGATTATAATTGTTTGAGTTTTGAATTACCTTGTCACCTTTTCTAAAAGAGATAGAATCCCTGTTGAACTCGTGTATACCTTCAACACTTGGATTTATAAGGTTTTGAAGTTCCTCATTCATAAGGTTTGTGCCCAGTTCCCCGTTATTCATAGGGGTCAGCACCTGGATATCATGGATTGGATTGAAATTGCATTTTTCAGGTAGGATTTTTGATACGAGATTTTCAATAATTTCTTTAATTTCCTCCTGGGATTCAGCTTCAATAAAACGAAAATCACTTCCGGATTCATCGCTGAACTCCGGGAAAAGTCCGTTATTGATATCATGCGCAGCCCTTATTATCCTGCTTGATGAAGCCTGCCTGAAAATTTCGTTTAATTTTGTATAAGGTATTTTATTTGAAAAAATCATATCGCGAAGGACGTTGCCGGGGCCGACCGACGGGAGTTGATCCACATCGCCGATGAAAATGATTTGGGACCTTTTCATCAAGGCATCGATAAGTGATCCTGCAAGTCGAATATCAAGCATTGATGATTCGTCTATTATCACAGCATCGGCATTAAGCTGATTATGTGAATCCTTGTTGAAACAGCTCTTTTCCGGATTCCATTCCAATAATCTGTGGATTGTCTTTGCTGTCTCGGAACTTAATTCCATGAGCCTCTGGGCGGCTCGACCGGTAGGTGCTGCAAGTGCCACCGTTTTCCCCATGGCTTTGAGGAGCCTGATGATGGTATTTGCAGTAGTCGTCTTTCCTACGCCCGGACCTCCGGTCAGAATGAACACGCGATTTGTTACCGCCTTCTTGACTGCTGCGACCTGAGCCTTGCTGAGCGGAGCTGGCAGACGCTCATTATACCTTTCAAGCCAGCTGTCTATACGTTCCTTATCAGTATAAAGAGGGATTTTGAGCATGGTATCCAGTTTTTTTGCAAGATTTTTTTCTATCCAGTACAGGTCATACATAAAATGGATGTTGGAAGAATCGGGATCATTTTCAACTGGTTTTTCAGAGACGATCTTATTTCTTATGCTGAGAGCTGCCATACATTCAAAGAATTTGGACTCCATTTGATTCATATCAATTTTCAAGTATCTGCCCACCTCTTCAAGAATCTGGGGAGTCGTCAGATAACAATGCCCTTTGTCCTCTGATTCGTGAAATATATAACATATGCAGGCCATCATTCTTTCCTTTGAATCTAGTGGAAGTCCAAGGTCGTGGGCAATTTTGTCAGCAGTCAAGAAACCTATTCCACGGATATCATCGGTCAGTCTGTAAGGGTTTTCAGACACTTTCTGAATGGTATCTCTTCCATATTTCGAGTAGATTTTTGCGGCCATGCCGGGCGACATGCCGTGCCCTACAAGGAAAAGATCGATTTTTCTGTTTTTCTGACTTTCCTCCCAGCTTTTTTGTATGGTAAGGGCTTTCTTTTTTCCAATAGTTGGGACTTCAACGAGTTTTTCAGGATTGTTGTCCAAAATTTCCAGGGTATTGACGCCGAAGTGGGTTATTATTTTGTCGGCCGTCTTCTTGCCGATCCCTTTTATCAGTTTTGAGGAAAGATACCTTTTGATGCCTGTTAAAGTTACATGCGGAAGAATGGAGGTAGCCTTGAATTGTCTTCCATATTTCCTATGATTACAGAAGTACCCCTGAAGTCTAAGGTATTCTCCCTCTTCTAGCACGGGAAACACCCCGGTGACAGATATCAGCGATTTTGGCCTGTCCATTGAAAATCTGAAAATAGTGTAGCCATTTTCACTATTTCTAAATGTGATTTTGTCTACTTCACCACAAATGTCAGTATTTTCAGATATATTGTTCAGAGTATGCTCCATTTGATTTTAAGTATTTGAAACAATAGCTTGATTTTTTAGTTCTCCTCGAATTTTTTTGCAAGCATTGAAATGTTTGAAAGAAACCTTAAAATATAACCAATAATTACAGGCAAATATAAATATATAACCGGTTGTTTTCAACCTTTAATTCAAGTGATAAGCCAAATCTGCCGATTAACGGATGTGTAAGTTGGTTTGATAGTAACAAAATTTAAAGGCAAGGAGGGCAAAAACGACAATAAACTAAATTTTTTCTAATGTATTTATTCCGTTAATATATTTTGATCCAAGGAGGCTTAGAATGCAGTTTCAGTTTTCTTTTAAGCATATGGAAACGTCTGCTTCTCTTCAAAAATACACCGAAGAAAAGCTTAGATCTCAAATTGAAAAATTCGTAACGAAGCCTATAGAAGCTCATGTGACTTTTTCCGTGGACAACCACAGACACATCGCGCATTGTTCATTGACGGGTGGCGATGGTTTTTCCATTGAAGTTGAACATTCGTGTGAGGATATGTATGGCTCGGTTGACAAGCTGTTGGATAAACTTACTGTTCAGTTGAAGAAGAAAAAGGAGAAGTTAAAGGGGCATCAAAGGCCTAATCGTTCTAATAGATATGCCGATAAAAATAGCGGCAATTCTTCTGAAATAGATTATGATACTGTGGAAATTGATGCTGAGGATATAATAAAATATGAAAAAGCCAGAAAAAGGCTTTCTTCAACAGTGTCTCGATAATATTCGGGAAGTATATTTCCTTTTTGTTGGTTATCTGGAGCTATTTTAAATAGCTCCTTTTTTTGTAACCTTAAGTCTCCCAGATCCCCTGATATCTGATATCTGATACCTGCCTGATCACGGCTCTCTGATCGCATATCCATCTTTTTTCACAAATTGGATTTGATTGGGTATGGATCATTTTTCTTCTGGTTTTTCTATGTCATTATCGTCAAAGTGACTATGAAAGCAGAATTCCACCTCTGATCTTGTAAAATACATTTTTTGGCAATATCTGCACCCGTATTTTGCGTCGCTTCTAAACCAGTGAGTCGGAAATTCACTTTTCTTTCTGAGTCTGCCCTGTCTTTTTGCCTTGACTTCAGTTTTTGTGTCTTCCGTCGCATCTGGTTTCTGTTCTTTTTGATCTTTAGTATTCTTTCCCTTGCCTGTACTGATGTCATCCTCGGGCTTTTGGGTATGTTGGTCCAATGTCTCTTTACGTTTTAGCTGGAATTTTGCCTGAAAATGTTTTTTCAGTTCGGAAATTTTGAGCTGGGACAAATCAAACGGTTTGACAAAGTCGGAGGACAGGTTCATGACTATTTGTTCTTTTTGTATTACCTTATTTTTTCGTTCACCGCACTCTTCAACACATCTAAGACCATCCTCGAATTCCTTGTAGTCCCTGCAGCAGAATCTGCATCTGAAAAACTCTCCTTCCTGGCCGTGCCTTCTTTTCACCAGCACATCCATTTCCATCAGCTTTTCCCAGCAGTCTGCCAGACATTTTCTGGCGTCGTGCAAAGATTTATGCTCCTCCTTGCAAATGCTGCAAATGAAGACATTGCTATGACGAAAGACCTTTCTTATTGTCGGCATGCCGTCATGAGAAATACCTTTTTGAATACGTGTTGTTTTTTTTGTCAAAGTCAAAGTAGTCAGTCTCCTCCCTATTATCCTCCTCTTTCTTAAATCGGAAGAATCCTGTGGCACTTTATAAAAAAATGATAAATTACTTATAAAGATGGCAATATTACGATTAATATTCTTTGACGGGGTATCAGACACCAAAAAAGACATTAAGAGCTACAGTTAGTGCATATCCTTTTAATTTTCCTCTCTTTTTTTCGGGATATGGATTTTTGTGCATGTATTCAACCTTGTAATTTATGCTTATGGGAGTCGTGTAACCTATTGTAAGCACGTAGCCCTCTATTCGAGTAGCTAATTTGTCCGGTCTGTTGTCGTAAAGGCGGCCCTCTTTGAACTTGGAGAAGAAAATGGCGGGAATAAGTGAAAACTCTGTGATGCTCATGACATATCTGTCAATGCGGGGTTCTTTACCGGGGTCTGTTTTATTCTTATTAATATCAGAGACATCCTCTTCATCGAGGGATCGGCCAATAATATCGCGATAGCTGAAACCAAGGGCAAATCCATAATTGGCGCTGTCGCCTCGAATACTGATATCCTCCGCAACATATCCAAGATAGGCACTGAATCCTGTCCCGGAGAAATCGATGTTAAGGCCCCTGAAAAGATAGGTTCTATATGGTCCGGAAATAATATCGATAGTGACATTGGAATACCATTTTTCACTGATGTATCCCATCCCGAGCTGGGTAATGGTGCTTGTTCCCAGAAGGCTATGGCCCTCTCCCGATTTCAGGCTGTGCTGTACGCCGCTTAAGCCAAAGGTCCATGTTTTGTTACGGAATCCTTTTTCGGTTTGAACCGGTATCTGTGGCACTTCACCTTTTGCGGCAATCGGAATGTGTAATAAAAGGATTGCCCACAGAAGTAGCGGAATGCCGCGTTTATCTCCCCATCCGGATTTCCTGAAATCTGAATTAATGCGCCTCAAGCCAGTTTACTCCGTGACCTATGTCAACCACCAAAGGTACATCAAGCTTCATTGCATTTTCCATTGTTTCTTTGACAAGACGCATGGCGGCTTCCAGCTCTTCGTTTGGACATTCGAAGACAAGTTCGTCATGCACTTGTAAGAGCATTTTAGCATGCAGATTTGAACTTAACAGGTTTTTCTGAACTTTTATCATTGCTATTTTTATAAGGTCCGCCGCACTTCCCTGTACAGGGGAGTTGACAGCAATGTTCTGAGCACCGACCACGGCCAACTTATTGTCGCCGTTAATCTCGGGAAGGGGCCTTCTCCTGCCTGAAATGGTAACCGTGAACTCATGTTCTCTTGCAAATGCTATCGAATCATTTACATAGCCTCTGATGCCCGGATAACTTTCAAAGTATTTTTCTATGAAGTTTTTTGCCTCCTGAAGGGATACGCCGGTCTCTTTTGCCAGTCGTTGCGGGCCCATGCCATAAATTATTCCGAAGTTGATGGCCTTGGCCTGGCTCCTTTGATCCGGGGTGACATCTTTCGGGGCAACGGAGAAAATCTTTGATGCAGTGGATGTATGGATATCCTTGCCTGAGGCAAATGCCTCTATGAGATTATTTTCTTTTGCGAGATGGGCCAGAAGTCTTAGCTCGATCTGGGAGTAATCGGCGGAAAAGAGGGAATGGGAGGCATCTTTTGCCCTGAAGGACTTTCTGATCTCCTTGCCCAGTGCTGAGCGGATCGGGATGTTTTGGATGTTCGGGTCTGACGAACTTAACCTGCCGGTGGCGGTTCCGGTCTGATGAAAACTTGTATGAACCCTTCCGGAATTTTTATTTATTATCTGGGGCAGTGAATCCACATATGTGCTTTTAAGCTTGGTTATGGATCTATACTCCAGGAGATTCTGGGCAAGAGGATGAGCTGCAAGCTGTTCGAGGACGGTAAAATTCGTCGAATATCCGGATTTTGTCTTCGGAATTTTTGTAATTCCAAGTTCCTCGTGTATTTTAAGTTTTTCGAAAATTATATGTTGAAGCTGTTTTGTCGAATTTATATTGAAACTTTCTCCGGCGATTTCGTGAATTCTGTCTGTCAAGCGGCTTATGTCTTCCTCCATTTTTTCAGAGAGCCCAAGAAGAGTCTCGGCATCAACGAATATTCCTTCCTGTTCCATCTGGGCGAGGATCGGTACAAGCGGCATTTCTATTTCATGAAATACACTGAGAAGTCCCTGCTTTTCCAGTAGAGGATACAGGTAGTCATACAGGCGAAGGGTAAGATCCGCATCTTCGCAAGCATAGGTTGTAAGCCGGTCTATGTCGACATTCAACATGGATATTGATGCATCGTGTCCGATAAGAGAGGCTGAGGGGATCTTCGCATAATCAAGATATCTGAGGCAACAGGCATCCAGGCCGTATGATCTCAAGTTTGACTCGAGAAGGTGGGCTGCGATCATTGTGTCGGCAAGAGGTCCTTCAACTGGAATTCCTAGATTGGATAACATTTGGATATCAAATTTGATGTTGTGTCCTATTTTAAGCTTGTTTTTGTCCTCAAAGATTTTTTTAATTTTTGGGATGACGCAATTAATGTCAAGGGTGCCGGCATGTGTCCTGACAAGAGGAAGATAAAAGGCGGTTTTTCCCTTTAAGGAGAATGAAATGCCTATTGGCTTATCCACTTTTATGTCAAGGCCTGTGGTCTCTGTATCAAAACAGAAATGACTGCACGCAAGAAGTTCATTCAGAAGGGATTCGAATTTTGCGCCGGAATCTAT
>JADFZC010000615.1 GCA_015232735.1 Oligoflexales bacterium
TGCAAAAAATGGAAATAACTGATCAATCAATAACTTTTTCAACCAACATACCTACTTTTCCCATGGTAGCTCCGGTTGTTGAAATTCCAATTGAAAAAAATGAAATTAGAATAAACGCAGACATCCCTGGTGCTTCAATTTATCTCGATGGAAAAAACACAGGAAAATTCGTACCTGCAATATTAAATAATATTCCTGATGGACTACACGAAATAAAACTATTTAATCGCGATGCTTTCAGACCGAAGGAGCTCTTTATTAAGGTCGAAAAAAATGGTGCCTCGGGCCTTTATGTTGAAGCCAATTTTCGAGATATATCCACAGAAAAAAGACCTATAGTAACATTTGACCGTTTTTTACATGGCAAAGAAATAGTAACTGAGACTGATTCAATAAAGATATCCGGTCAAGTGACTCTGTATGACAGTGGTGGTTTTCATGCCTATGGTCCCGCCAGAGGCGTGATATGCCAATATAGCAATCCGAAAGGAATATCGATAGATGATACCTATTTTGCAGTTGATAAAGATGGGAAGTTTCAATTCACAGTCAAATTGCTTGATGACTTAACATATTTAGTTCTAAGAGTTAATGGTCCTACTGGAGCAACTGGCAAAAGTGAAATTTTATCACTGATAAAAAAATCCAAACCAGACTGACCCTAAAACAAGCGCAGACTACTTAATCACCTTCCAATCCCCGCCGAACTCGCTGCCGCCCCATTCCACCACCGTAAAGCCTTTTCGCTCGAAAGGCTTGAATTTTTGCGGTTTGACGGCCAAAGGCTCCTTCAACTCCCTGAAGGCCATAAATATCCTCAAAATCGAATCTGGATTTGGCCTGATGTTCATCTTTGCGATGTTCGTATAGGAAGCGCCTGCAAAATGAATCAGGTTATACTTGTGGTGTTCCATGTATGGCAGCCAGTACACTATCATTTCGTTGTATTCCCTTGGGGTCATTCCCTGTTTCGAGAGAACATCCTGGAGAAACTTCCTCGTCTCCTCGCCCTTCACCACGAAACCTTCGGATAAATCGGGATTGAACGACGGGCTGATCCCGTTCCAGAATATATAACTGTATTCCATCCTGTCGGATACGTTTACGAGAGTTCCGTCAGGATCGGCAAGCACCTCCCAGCCCTTGATTTTGTCGTCATACCTGGGATATGTCGTTACAAGATCGCCATCGAAATCGAGCGTGACATTCACTTTGGTCTTTTTCTTTTCGGGATAAAGATAAATGACAGGCTTTCCAACTCCGATACCCACATTCTTTGCCGGATAAAGACCGCATTCCTTCGACAATCCCTCGCTCCTGTCCCACTTCTGCGTAAGCTGGGCGGCAAGGAACGGTTCTCCGAAATCAACTATTGTTCCCTTGTCTGTAGGCGGGGCGGAAGTATAAATTCCACTCTGCTGGTTTGGCATTGACAACGTCAGGTCAGCACCGACAAAGAGGGCTATACCCTTTCTAAGGGCGTTATCCAGATAATATCCATGAAAATGGCCGTTATACAGTGCGCCCCCTGTCAAGGGATCAGTGCCGACGTCAAAAAACAGGTCTCCATACCAGTCGGAATCCTTGGAGTACATCTGCACTATGGGGACTGATTTATAGCGCTCCTGGTCAAAAGCGGTGCTCATGGAATTCTTTTCGCTCAAAGTGATCTTCGCATCTTTAAACAAAAGGCCGTGATAGTGCAGATATTCAAGCCCCATGAAAAAGTAAAATCTTGGATTGGCAAGGATGACAACCTTTGCTCCACGGTTTACTCTTGCTTCCAGCTCGGTGATAAGAGGCAGTTTTATCGAAACTGAACTTGTCGGAACATCTGTCATTTGAGAGGCGCCCATATATATCAAGGTGTCGTACGAGTCCATAAGCGCGTAATTGTTTGTCACATCCTTGCATTCTATAATATCTATTTTAAAAGTTCCGGGCTTTAGAGCTACGCCAGGGTAGCAGTTGATAAAGGCTATTTTTTCGCTCGGACAGCATTTGTCCGTACACGACTTGCTGGATATCTCTGCCACATCTTTTATCTCAGGGGGCGTCTTTGTTGCGCTTTTGTCATCGATTTTTCCCAATGAGGAATCTTCGTACATGTTATCGGGCTTGCCGGAACTTCCATCCTCGTATTTGCTTTCGACTTTCGGCCTGACCTCCTCAACAGTCTCAATCTGGTAATCAATACTGCCGAAATCTTTTGTAGTTTCAGCTTTTACAACGACATTCTGATCGCCTTGACCGCTCTGGGCACTCTGGGTACTCTGGATGTTGTGACTGCCTTGAGTATCCGGCTGTTTCGTTTTGCCTGCCTGATCGTCCGATTTTTTCAGGGGCTGCTCCCCTCCCCTTAAACTGACCTTTTCGGAGCTTTTTGTGTTTGAACAGCTTGTAACCGTGGCCCACATCATGGTGATCACGAATAAGAAAAGAATTGTGGAATATTTTTTTATTTTCATATCATCCCCTTTGTTCGATCTCAATATATGCATCAGGATCTTTCTTTACGTTCAATAAGGCAAAGCATCATGGATAAAACCATTCTCACCACATTGGACAAGTCATCCTTGACGGGAAATTTGCCATCCTGAACTGACAGAAGAATCCAGTAAAGAATACGCGCCGCAACTAAATAAATTTTACGGCCTCTAAATTCTCTCTAAATCCTGGGGGAAATTGTTTT
>JADFZC010000616.1 GCA_015232735.1 Oligoflexales bacterium
TAGGTGGTTATAAAGAAGCTTCTTTTGAAGTCAGAGGAAAGGATGTTTATAAATTACTCCGCTACGAGACTGGAGTTCATCGTGTCCAGCGCATACCTGCGACCGAAAAGAATGGCCGTATACACACATCTACAGCATCTGTAGCCGTACTACCTATTCGCAAAAAGGCAAAATTCGAGATTAATCCTGCTGATCTAGATATGGAGTATTCTCGATCTGGAGGTGCTGGAGGGCAGAATGTGAACAAGGTGGAGACTGCAGTACGATTGATACACAAGCCTACTGGTATCGATGTGCGATGTACATCAGAGCGTACACAGCTTGGCAACCGCGAGAAAGCAATGCAGATACTAACTGCAAAACTTGAAGCAATGAGAGAAGAAGAAGAGGCAAAGAAGTATTCCGCAGATAGAAAGAATCAAATCGGAACAGGGGACAGAAGTGAGAAAATCCGCACATACAACTTCCCTCAGGATCGTGTGACTGATCATCGCATCCGCCAATCATGGAGCAATATCCCAGGTATCATGGAAGGTAAGATAGAAAAGATAATCCAGGCTCTCGCATCCGGCGAGACAGGCGATGCCGAAGATGAAGAATAAGGAATATTAAAATACCCGAAATTTCGGGTATTTTAATATTTGCTATGTTTTTACATCTCTGTTATACTTGCCTCCAGTAGTTTGCGTTATGTTTTGGTGAGTTGCATTCTTCGTTGTGGTAAACATTGAGGTATGTAAATGAAATCAGGCTTTTGCGATTACATTTATAAATTAGTTTTATTCAAAGATTAATATTGAAAAGTATTATTCCGAGAATCACATTGTCATATATGGCAAAGAAATTATATGTTGGTGGTCTTCCTTACAAGACTACTAACGACGAGCTAAAAGCTCACTTTGAGACTGCAGGAACTGTAGCTTCAGCAACAATTATCATGGATAAGATGACAGGCCGTTCAAAGGGCTTTGGATTCGTAGAAATGGAAAATGATGCTGATGCTGACAAGGCAATCTCAATGTTCAACGGTCAAGATTTCGATGGTCGAAATCTAACTGTGAATGAGGCTCGCCCAATGGCACCACGCGCATAATATCTATATTATGATGCAAATAAAAATCCCCGCTTTGGCGGGGATTTTTGTTTGACATTTCTATTCTTGTGGTGTAATATTTGATTAAACTTTTTTAAATTTTGTAATCATATGAGCAACCAACATGATCGCGCTATTCCAGCGCCCCCTTTTCGTACAAATGCGGTACAAGCAATGGGATTTGGGAAAACCAAAAACCAAAAACCAGTGTTGTCTTTTTCTGAGAAGCTTGAGATGGCTTCATCGGCCAGAACGATCGAGAGATTTATCATCAGCCTCGACAAATATCAAAAGCTCTGCGCTTTTCGTCATGAGACCGATGAAAAATCCCGAAGAAATGATTTTTATTATGATTTTCCTGGAAACCAGATTCTCATTGACGGGATGTCTCTAAGAATCAGGGAGGAAGAAGGCCGGGATGGTAAAAAGAGAGTGACTTTAAAGTTCCGAGAAAAAGCAACAGAAGAGAGCCTTTTACATCAGCTTTCTCCTGTAGAGATCGCAATGTGGGAAGCCGTTGAACGAAAGTCCATACCTCTGCTTGCTTTGGAAAAAAGTAAAATTCGCCCTGCGTATGCAAAAGCAAAAAACGTAGGGGTGATCAGCACTATTCGCTCGGTATTGTTTGATGGAGGTGTGACTATTGATAACTGTTCCTTTAAAAAGGGTAATATTATCTTTAATGACTACGAAATCCGCCTGAAAAAAGAAGAGTGCAGAGAAGATCTGCTCTCACTTTTCAGGAATCAGTTCCTGGATATTCCTGTTAACATCATCACGAAATCCCGTTACCAACGGTTGATGGAATTGTAGATTCCATAAGCCAGAAAGATTTGAAGGCCTGTCACAGTTTGTGATAGGCCTTTTGTTTGCTTTAAAGTCAATTTTTTGCTATATTTGGTGTGCCTACTATTTGTAGGTTTTCTTTAGTTTTTCAAAAAATTTAATGAGCGTGTAGTTGTTGGTTGACGTGAAATGTCCAACAATTGTATGACATAAAATATGAGCGTGTAGTTCAGTGGTAGAACGCTGTCCTGATAAGACAGAGGTCGATGGTCCGATTCCATCCACGCTCACCATCCTTCTATAAAAAGAGGGATATCGAGGGCTTTTAGCCTTTTCTTTTTATGGAACAAGATTCAAACAAAAAAGATATAAATTTAAGAGCAGAGTATATCCAGGTATTTACACGGATTTCTGTATGGATTGTATCTCCCGTTATATTTAGTTTGGTTTTGGGTAAATATTTAGACAATAGATATCACACAACTCCATGGATACTTTCCGTACTGCTTGCAATATCTTTTACTGTATCGATGGCAATGATTGTAAAAATCGCCGGAGAGTATATGAAAGATGAAAAGAAAGATAATGAAGTAAAATAAAATGACTGAAAATAATATTGTTAAAAATGAAATAGAAAACACAGATGTAGCACATGAAGTGAATGCAGAAGTTTCTCATGAGGCGATTTCTGAAGTTTCTCACGAAGTGACTCTATATGCCGAGCCTATTGCTCATGTTGGTGATTTTACAATTACAAATTCTCTATTTACTACATGGATCGTTGTATTTATAGTTTTGATTATATCTCTAGC
>JADFZC010000617.1 GCA_015232735.1 Oligoflexales bacterium
TGGAAACAGGCTCAAGGTAAGGCTTGACATGTCGAAATTGAATTATTTCGAGACGGCGGATGATTTTATCGGCTATCTGTCCTCGTTTGACATCAGGGCGGTAGAGGACGAAGGAGAGGAAAAGGGGGCTCGCCTGCAAAAGAGAGAGGAAAAGGGCGAGGCGGTGAAATCCCTTTTCGAGGAATATTCAAGACCGGTCGTCAGCGGGCTCCTTGGGTCGCTTGACCTCGACAAGGTATATCACAGGGCATCCGGAAACGATCTTTATTATTTCGACAGGGAAGGCGCGGAAATAAAGGTAAGGGATTTTGTCGGTGGATACGGCTCGGTGATTTTGGGGCATAACAACCCTGAAATCGTGGAGACCGCGCTCAGCTCGTTGAAAAGCGGTCTGCCGGTACATTCCCAGCTTTCAATAAAAAGGTATGGGGGCGAGCTTGCCAGGGCGCTAAGCGAAGAGATAGGAAAGACGACAGGGAAAAAGTACATTGTAACCCTGGCAAATACCGGAACGGAGGCTGTTGAAGCGGCTGTCAAGCACTGCAACATGGTATATTTCAAAAAGGTTCATGAGTTTCAAAAACAGCTTGAGACAAACCTCGCGAATATTTCCAGGTCATTTGACAAATGCACCATCCGGCATGGCGGGACGGAAATCGTTTTTGATGATTTCGAAAGTTTCAGGAAATATGCAAAAGAACTGAATGAAGGGATTCTGAAAAATAACAAGCCCGGTATGCTCGCTGCAAAAAAGAGTTTTCATGGAAAGACAATGGGCTCCCTCCTTCTGACTTTCAAGGAGGAGTACAGGATTCCGTTTTTGGGCCCCGACACGCATGCGGATTTCTTCAGCATCGATGAGGATGATTTGATGAGGCTGACAGAGGGCGGCCTGTTCAATCTTTTTCTTCCCGTGCTGAATGAAAAGGGTGCGGTGGAATTTGCGGAAAAACAGTTTAACCGTTATACGGCGCTGTTTCTGGAGCCGGTGCAGGGCGAGGGTGGAGTGCATATAATAAGCGACAGTTTCATCAGATTCGCAAGGGAAATCACAAGGCGTCACGGGATAGGGCTGGTTTTTGACGAGATTCAGGCCGGATTTTACAGGACTGGGAGGTTTCTGGCCTCATCCGGATCCGGGGTGGAAGGTGATTATTACATACTTGGAAAATCACTTGGCGGGGGTCTTTCAAAAATATCGGCCATGATTGTGGACAGGGACCTGTATGAAGACGAGTTTGGACTCCTTCATACGTCCACTTACGCGGAGGATGAACTATCCTCCAGGATTTCGCTAAGGGCACTTGAGCTCACAAGGTCAAAACTTCCCATTATCATGGAAAAGGCGCGCTATCTGGATATGATACTTGAGAAGATACAGAGAAGTTATCCAAAGGTGGTCAAGGAAGTCAGGGGTGTCGGACTCATGCGGGCCGTGGAGTTCAGGGGATTTGAATTTGCACGAAGCGGCGCTTTCCAGCTTTTGCACAGAAGCGGCTTCTTCAATTACCTTGTCGCCGGTTATCTGCTTAGGAAATACAATATCAGGGTTGCAGCACCGCTTTCCACAAGCTTTACCGTGAGGATTCAGCCGTCCATGGAGGTGAGTGTCGAGGATATGGATCTTCTTTACGATGCCTTCAGGGACGTGTGTTCGATGCTGGAGAGGGAGGATCTTTACAGGTTCATCGAAAACCTCCTGCCCGAGAGATTTAAATCAAGGGACACCGCCTGCGATGATTACAGCCAGGGAACGATAGTGAATGAGGAACCGGAAGAGGAGGCTTATAAAATAGGATTTCTTGTCCACTATGCTGACAAGCTTGTAAGGCTCAGTGAACCTTCGCTTTTTCATCTTGACGATGATACGGCGCAGGATCTTTTGAAAGAGCTGCTTCACATATCAAAACCGATTGTGGCTTTGAGGAAAAATATCAGGGATATCCAAGGAAACAAAATCCATGTCACGTTCATTGGTCTTCCATTTACTCCTCATATGTACAAGGAGGCGCTTAAGGAAGCAGCCGTTGAAGCATATGAGGATTTGTGCCATGAAGGAATACGGATGCTAAAGGAGGATTTCGGCGCAAGGATCGTCGGGCTTGGCCAATACACGTCGATAATAACGGCCAATGGAACAAACGTGCCAAGTTCGGATATCGCAATTACAACAGGCAACGCCTATACCGCCTGGTCAAGCATCGAAGCAGTGCTTGAAAGCGCGAGGGAAAAGGGAATTGATCTTGAAAATGAGTGCATAGGGTTTATCGGCGCCTGCGGGAACATAAATTCCGTCATTGCCGAATATATGACAAGGCATGCAAGGAATATAAAACTTTTGGGCAGTTCAAGCCCCTCGGGTTATAAAAAGGCTGTCGCCCTTTCAGACAGGATCAGGTCCGGATATGCAAAAGAAAGAGGCGTGGGCGGTCTTAACATCAGGGCGGTCACCGACATCTCGGAAATCAAGGACTGCAAAGTGGTATTTGTGGCTACAAATGAGCCGGAACCGTTTTTGACATCGGACCATTTTTCTCAGGGGGCGATTGTCTGCGATATCTCGGTTCCCGTAAACTGTACAAAGGAACTTCTGCTTAATAAAAAGGATATCAAGGTTATCAAGGGGGGAGTCATTGCGCTTCCAGGGGGAGAGGAGATCATGATAAACGGATATCCGCTAAAA
>JADFZC010000618.1 GCA_015232735.1 Oligoflexales bacterium
CCGGTTTTCCTCCTCCTCGCGCCTTGATTCCCGGCTTTTTCAACAGGCTCTCAGGGGGAGGTAGTTGACAAAAGACGACTCAGACCTTTTCTGCCGGGGTCTTAAGAATTCCCGCGTAAGATCGCAAGCTCGGCTTCATAATTTCTGCTTTCAAGGCAAACCCATCTTGAAAGTAACGCCTTCCGCTCCTCTTCACAGACATAATATTTTTCCGCTGGGACATCCAAAAGCGCCCTTCGCTTCAACTCAAAAAGGCTGAGGGCCGCCGAAACTGAAATATTCAGACTCTCCACCATTCCATCCATTGGAACAGTGAATTTATAGTCGATGTAATCGTCCCATTTTTCATCGATGCCGCTATGCTCATTTCCAAACAGGACAGCCACAGGCTCCTTGACCGGAAGTTCCATAAGACTCATGTTATTCTTGCCAGGAAAGCCCGCCGCTATCTTATAGCCTTTCCCTTTCACGTACTCAGCACATACATCTATGGAATTCCATCTGCGTATCACAAGCCAGCGGTCCGTTCCCCGGCTTACACCGCTGCGTTTGAATTTTTCATAGGTATTTATAACATCTACGTTCAGGATTCCAAAAGCCTCTGCTGACCTGAAACAGGCTGATATGTTGTGCTGGTCGTGAATATCCTGCATCATCAGTCTCAGATGACCCGTTCTCTGCCCTACCACCTCCTGCATCCTTTCTCTCCGCTGCGGTGTCAGGCGTTTGGATAACAAAATCCATGCATCATCCGGATAATCGAAAGCGGCGTTTTTGAATAATTCAATCATAAGAGAGGGCTACTCACACTCTTTTTAATGTCTCCGGCATTTTCAACTGCCGGTGTCTCTCTGGAACGACGCTCCCTGAATTCAGCCTCGGAAATTTCATCATGGACAAGAGTGCAACCTATCTTTTCGAGAGCCTCACCGACAAGAGGGCCTATCGACTTGTCAGGGCAGGGTTTTTCCAGGATATGTTCCGCAAACTTTCTCAAGGCGACCTCCCAATTCTGGTTTCTTTCCTCGGCCATTTCCCTGAGACCTTTCATGCTGCAGTACAGCTGCTCCATCTCTTTGACTTTCTGCTTGCTTCTCTGAATGATCTTTGGATCGACTTTTTTCAAAATATCCCTGAGCTTATCAACTTCCATAGCCAAATTTTTCTTTTCTTTTTCGATCGAGGCAAATTGCTTTCTCAGCTCACTTAGTTCCCTGTCAAATTTTTCCTTGAGCTCCTGTTGATCTGCACCTGTCTTTTTGGATTGTTCCTTTCCTTCCGAGCTGAGTTTTCTTAGGTTCAAATCAGCCTCTTTTACCTGCTTCATCAAAACCTCTGACTCTTCAGCCAGATGGTCCCTCTCCCTTGTAAGTTTTTCAAGTTGAGACTCGAATTTTGTCCTCAAATCCTGAAGTTCCAGGCTCTGTTTGGAATATTTGGACCTTCCGTCTTCAATTATCTTCTCTAGATCCAACACCATCACCCTGCTCTGTTCCAGTTTCAAATTCAGCTTCTTTTCATTTTCCACAAGTTCGTCATAAGATTTCTGTCCAATCTGAAGCCTAGTGGCCGCTTCAGAAAAAAGTGCCTTCAGTCTGAGAAACTTCCTGTATGTGACAAAGGAAAAAAAAGCAAAAACCGCGGCAAGCAAATATCCCAAATAAGTGATTAACTGTGACGACATTAGAAACAGCTCCATAATTCATCATTGCATTTCATATTTGGCAATGACATGCAAAAAATCGTAAACTGACATGACCCAAAGACTTTCCACTAACGATAGCATTAAAACATTTACAAGCAAAACTCAACAGTTATAATACAGCAGTTCCCTCCGCTATGCTGAACGAGGTGAAGGCGCCTTGATTCAGACCTTATCGGGCACAGCTGATGATCAATCAGGAAGCTCGGCGTTATGGAAGACATTTTGCACATCATCATTGTCTTCAAGGTTATTAATCAGCTTGTTCAATGATTCAGCTTTCTCTGCGTCGAGTTTTGTATAATTATCAGGCACCATGGAGATCTCGGCCACGTCGGCTTCAATGCCAAGTTTATCGAGAGCTTCCTTCAAATCATTAAACAGGGACGGGGGACACTCAATTTCATAAACGTCATCCTCGTCAAGAACCTCCTCAGCGCCATTTTCTAGCGCAACCTCAAATAACTTATCAAAATCCTTAATTTTTTCTTTTTGATAGACGATCGTACCCTTCTTTTGGAACATCCAGCTGACCGACCCGTCCGTGCCGAGATTTCCACCAGCCCGTGTAAAGGCATGCCTGATATCGGCAACGGTACGATTAAGGTTGTCAGTAAGGCATTCCACCATTACGGCAACACCTGCCGGCCCATAACCTTCATATACCTTTTCCACATAGTCCACACCATCATTGCCGCCAATACCCTTCTTTATGGCCCTTTCAATATTATCCTTTGGCATACTGGCTGAGCGCGCTTTTATCATTGCCGCTCTTAGTCTCGGATTGCCGTCCGGATCGTCCCCGCCGAGTTTGGCGGCAACCGTTATCTCCTTTGCTATCTTGGTAAAAATTTTGCCCCTCTTGGCGTCCTGAGCTCCCTTGCGATGCTGAATGTTTTTCCATTTGCTATGGCCAGCCATGATATCTCCGACGAATATTTCAACCAATAAATATCCACGATTCTCTCAGACAGGATAT
>JADFZC010000046.1 GCA_015232735.1 Oligoflexales bacterium
GACAATATCTGCTCCGAAAGTTCTGACAGGGCCTGCGAGAGGGAGGTATAGGGAAGATCCCTTGAGAACTGCTCGAAATTGCCTTTTATGAAAAATCCCTTGTTGGTAATGATGGACTTGTAGAGTTCACTAATCAGGGATGATTTGCCGATTCCGGAAAATCCCCCCACCATGAGAAATTCCACACCGCCGCCCCGGACCCTGTCGAACAGTCCAGTAATCTCTTTCAGCTGCTGCTCACGCCCGTAGAGCTTCTGCGGGATTTCGAATCTTTCAGAAATATCCTTTAGTCCCGGCTTGAATGGTGAAATTGTATTTTTTTGCTGAATCTCCTGGAGGCAGTATTGAAGGTCGACAAGAAGTCCCCGGGCGCTCTGATAGCGGTCGTCAGCGGATTTTTCCAGCAGTTTTCCTATCACATTTGCAAGAGGTTCTGGAATCTGGGGATTGAGATTGTTGACAGGTTTAGGGACTACCGCGATATGTGCATGAACATAGCCAAGAATGTCGGATGCGGTGAATGGTCTTTCTAATGTGAGAAGTTCATAGAGCGTGACACCCAGCGAGTAGAAGTCGGTCCTGTAATCGAGACTGCGGTTCATTCGCCCTGTCTGCTCGGGGGACATGTATTGAAGGGATCCCTCAATAAACCCTTTCACATTTGACTCCATGTGTTCGCGCTCGAGTGTGATCGCGATTGAAAAATCGATTATTTTGACCTCGCCTGTTTGGGTATCGATCAAAACATTATGAGGACAGATATCCTTATGAATGACGGATTTTTTATGGATCTCATCAAGGGCTTTTACGAGGGCTATTGCAATCTTCAGGCAATATTCAAGGTTCAAAGGCGGTGATGTCTTGATAAAATCGGCAAGGTTGGTGTCGCTAAAACTCTCCAAAATCAATGCTGGCTTGTAATCGGCATTAACGATGTCAAGAGCCTTGATCACGTATTTGCTGTCGATTGATTTAATTATTGAGTATTGATGGTGATATGCCGCAATTTCAGCCTTGCTGGGCCGCGGGTCGGCAATGGTTTTTATCATGACTTTTAAACCATCGGAATTTCGGGTGCCCCTATAAACCACTGTTTTTAACGATTCAAACAGCAGCTCGCCGATTTGATAGTCTTTAAGGTTAAGGGTCATTATAATTCCAATTTTAATCTTTAACTCAAGTAAAAACATATCGGCTTAATAACCTTATATCTTTAGAAATTTGTAACCCTTCGCCAGCTAGAAAGCACCAGCGACCGGTTCTTTTCCCATGCATGATGCCGCATCCTTCCCGTTCCTGCCGGAGGACATTAAACCAAACAGGTGTCAACCGTTTGGTTTAATGACCCTCATCCTGGTTGATACAATATAATATCTTGTTTTTATTATATATTGTGCCATCAAAGCGATTATTTAACCAATTGGTGTTGAACTAAATGGTTAAATGAACTAAATTCGATAATATCAGAATTTAACTCAATCTTTTTAAAAGGCACCTATGGACACAAAATTGTTTATTTGCGATGAAGTCCTCATTGAACGCGACATCTGCAATTTGGAGAAAGAGAAGAAGGCTCTCAGCCAGGCGCTGCGGCTTTGCGAAAAGGTTCTTGTTTACGGACGCCGCAATTTCGGCAAAACATCCGTGGTGAAAAACGTGGCAGCGGCTGGCTGGCTGTCGGAAAACACCGGCGGTTTTTTTCTTTATGCGGATCTTTACGGAGTCAAGGAAATGGATCAATTGATCGCCCGTCTCTCGGCGGCGTTTACCGAGGCTTTCAAGAGAGCCTTTCCTGTCAGAGCCATCTTTGCTGAAATGATCGACATGGTAAAATCGCTCAGACCCAAAACATCCGTGTCTCCCGATGGCAGTGTCGAGCTTTCATTTGATGCAGCCCGCGCAGGCGGCCCCAAATTTCTTGCTGACGTCTTCATGCAGTTGGCGAAGCTGCGGGAAAATGACATAAAAGTTCTCGTCGTTTTGGATGAATTTCAAGAAGTCCACCGCATCAAGGAGGCGGAGGGCCTGCTGCGCGACTGTCTGCAGAATCTGCGACAAATCCCGGTCATACTGATGGGATCCAAGAAACATATGCTTTCCAAAATATTCATGACGCCGTCGGCGCCTTTCTTCAATTGGGGAACACACCTGGAGTTTGGCAACATTCCCTACGATGAATTCACCGATTATATGAACGAGCGCTTTGGTGCGATCGGACGAAGCATCGGCGTTGGGGAGTCGACAGAACTTCAAGATCTTATGTGCCGCGTGCCTGAAGCGATAAACCGCGTTTGCGGCAGAATCATGAAAAACGAAGGCGAAGGGGCCATTTCGTCCGAGGAGATTCGTGAAAGCATCCATCTCCTTATCGATGAAAGACGCAGTTCTGCCGAGGAGTATTTGAGCATGATGTCGCCCACGGAGGAACGGGTTTTGACTCTATTTGCGGGTCAAAAGTCCGTTGCGCAGCCTACAAGCAAACGCTACGCTGCCGCACTGGGAGTCACCCCGCAAAGCATTCGAAAAATCGTCGGCAAACTGGAAGATGAGGCAGTGCTGTACCGGCAAAGCGACGGCTGCTATACATTTGCTGATCCTCTGATCCGTTTGCACCTTCTTGCCTTCAGACCCAAAATTGAACTTTAGCACCCAAAAAAATATATCAGCCTAAATGCGAGGGGTTTTAAACCGGTCATTTTAAAAAATAAACGCTTTGGCCCAAAATCATATTGTGCCCCCCCTCCATCAATGCTACCCTTTCTCAAAATTATTTTTTTGTAATCATTATATGCTGAAACGGAGTGATTTTATGAGAGATCATAAGAGTAGGATTCTTTCAGGAGCAGTTGTTTTTTTGCTTTTCTGCGCGGTTTTCCCATGCAAGGCCGGCTTTGGTTCCGACTTTGCCTACAGAGATCCCCATGCACCGTATCTTGATTCGGAAAGTCCTGTTTCCGAAAGGGTCGAGGACCTCCTTTCGAGGATGACTCTGAATGAAAAGCTGACACTCTTCGATGAGACAATGGATGAAATACCGGGTCTTTCACCCGGATATAATGTTGGAAACGAAGCTCTTCACGGTGTCGTGCGGCCGGGTAAGGCGACGATATTCCCACAGGCCATAGCTCTTGCAAGCAGCTGGAATACCGATCTGCACCATGCCATTGCCACGGCTATTTCGGATGAGGCAAGGGCAAAACATAATGCGCTGGACGGCAGGACAGGCGCATATGCCGGTCTTCTGACATTTTTCTCGCCCACGGTGAACATGGCCAGGGACCCCAGGTGGGGCAGGACACCCGAAACATATGGGGAAGATCCCTATCTCACGGGCAGGCTCGGGGTCGCCTATGTAAAGGGGATGCAGGGTTATGATCCCCGCTATTTGAAGGTCGCAACAACGGCAAAACACTTTGCCGCCAATAACCAGGAGCTTGACCGCGACCGCATCTTTGCCGAAATTCCCGAAAAGGTTCTGCATGAATATTTTCTTCCCGCCTTCAAGGACCTTGTGAAAGAGGGCAAAACGACTTCCGTCATGTCCGCGTATAATGGCATCAACGGGGTTCCCTGCACAGCCAGCAAATACCTTCTTACCGACATTTTAAGAGGAGAGTGGGGTTTCAGGGGATACGTAGTCTCCGATTGCGGGGCAGTCGGAAACCTCTTCAGCAAATTTCATTATGCAAAGGACAACGTGGAAGCCGCTTCGATGGCTTTGAACGCCGGAGTGGATCTTGAGTGCGGAGAACAGGTGATGAAAGACAATCTGGCCCCGGCTCTGGCCTCGGGAATGGTCACCGGGGAGAAAATCAATGAGGCCGCCAGGAGAGTGTTGACCGTAAGGTTCCGCCTTGGAATGTACGACAGCAAGGACCTTGTACCATACTCGAAACTACCACCGGAGACTGTGGGTTCCAAAAAGCATATGGAGCTTGCTCTCAGGTCGGCCCGCGAGGGAATAGTCCTTCTCAAGAACGAGCAGACAGGCGCAGGAAGGCTTCTGCCCATAGATAAAGCCAGGGTAAAAAAGATCACCGTGGTAGGGCCTTATGCAGATCAAACCGTCTACGGCGACTACACAAACGATTCAGGTCCGGTGAATCCGCCTGTGACAGGGCTTTCCGGGATTATGAAGAAGGCCGGTTCCGATATCACTGTTTCATATGTCACCTTTCCGCTTGACGGGTTTACCGTCATCCCTGAGGGGAATGTCCTGAGCCCCGATGATCCCTCAGTGCATGGCTGGAAGGGCGAGTATTACTCTGACAAAACCCTTTCAGGGGAACCAAAGCATGTACGGATAGACAAGGTTATCGATTTCAATAAAAGAAGCTATAAACCCGATCCTCATTTCCCGGAGAGGGGAGCACCGGAGAATGCCTTTTCAGTCAGGTGGCATGGGATTCTCGTTCCAGCCATATCAGGGCGCCATGTCCTGTCATTCACAAACGACGACGGGGTTCGCGTTTATATTGATGGCAGCCTTGCCATCAACGATTGGAACATTGGTCATGCACGGCGCAACCTCTATTATGTCGATCTTACGGAGGGACGAAGGTATGACATCAGGATCGAGTACTATGACCGCGCCGGCGACGCGGTAGCCAAATTCGAGTGGCGGGAGCCACTTGTCGATGTCATGGCCAGGGTGAAAGAGGAGGCCAGAGACAGCGATCTTGTCATCGCGTTCATGGGAGCAAACACTGACCGCGAACATGAGGGAGCCGACCGGGCAGATATAGCCATGGAAGCTAATCAAACCGAATATCTCTCGAAAATAGCCGAGGTCAATCCCAACATCGTTCTCGTCCTTGTCAACGGCGGTCCCATCTCGATAAACTGGGAGCAGAACCATATCCCGGCGATTCTGGAAACGTGGTTTTCCGGCGAGCAGGGGGGAAACGCGATTGCGGACGTTCTTTTCGGCGATTATAATCCGGGCGGAAGAATGCCCATCACAGTTCACAGGGATGTCAGGGATCTTCCTCCCCTTACAGATTATGACATAACCAAGGGAAGAACTTACATGTACTTCAAAGGAGAAGTCCTTTATCCTTTCGGATACGGGCTCAGCTATACGAACTTTCAATACGCGAATATGAAGATGGACAGAAAGAAAGTTGCCCCGGGAGAAAAGATCCTTGTGTCGCTCGACGTCAAAAACACGGGAGAAAGGGCCGGTGACGAGGTAGTCCAGCTGTACATTCACGATCAAAAGTCGAGCGTCCAGCGCCCTGTCAGGCAGCTTAAGGGGTTTCAAAGAATTCATTTGAAACCTGGCCAGGCGCGGCACGTTCGATTTGAGCTGAGTTATGACGATCTGTCCTTCTATGATACAGGCAGAAGGCAATTCATGACGGAACCAGGCTTTTTCGATGTTATGGCTGGCGCCTGCTCCTCCGACATAAGACTGAAGGACGTTTTTGAGGCGATCTGAAATTCAAAGGCGGTATTTTTCCAATAATATTCCCCAGGCTTCCCGCCGGCAGCATTCTTACCTCAAGGTAAGATTTTTTTGATGCCGGCTTCGTAAAACGCAACACAATGAATTCAAACAAAATACCGGCCTGATTCAATTCTTACTCAAGTTTGATTCCGAAATGCCGTTTGGAATAATATACAGAGAGAGAATTTCAGGGATGGTTCTTTTATGTGATCGTGGCAGGATAGGCAAAAGAATAAAATGCTGGTTATTTTTCTGAAACTTTTTTACTCTCCCGATTTGTCGGCCATCCTCATGATCGGATTTAGCCCGGGGAAATATGCCTTTCCTTAAAGTTCCCCCGGGCTTTTAAATTTCGAATAAAAATCAAAAAACCTCTTACATCATACTTTATGGGATTGCGCTTCCATGGTAGGCAAATTAATCCCGCTCAAAACCACTGCCGGCTTCGATATAATAATAAAGAAGATCCTGTTTTTTGCATGTTAATATTTTCCAACCTTTAAGGCAGATATCATCTTGGAAAAGGGCTTGATGGACGACAACAGGTTAAAAAGCGATATTTTTAGGGAAAATGAGATTGCGTCGAATCTTTTGACTGCAAAATCACTGATAGCTGCCTCATTGATCATCCCTTTCGTCAGCGTGATACTATATTTTGAGTTTCTTCCCATCGAAGTCAAGGCATTGAAACTTGTGATCGTGATAATAAACATTCTCACCTTTCTGCCGACCATTTTGATTTTCTGGATGAAAAAACAGGACAGCTGGGTGAAATATTTCATAGTGACACTTGTAGCCATCGCCCTGGGACTTGCAAATATGACATCGGCAAACCGTATGGGAGCGATATGGTGTCTTATTTTCATCATGGCGTCATTTTATTTTTCCGTGAGACTGACGATATATTCTTCCGTTTTGACCGCACTCACAATCATCATAAGCGAACTTGCCGCCATAAGTCTCTTCCCCGAGGTATACGACAGCAGATGGTATGAAGTCCCTGCGACCAGGCTTATTGAGATCACGATACCACTGGCCTTTTGCATAGGATATGTAATCCGCTCCCGGCACCTCGTCCAGGATTTGCAGGAAACAAATACGAGCAGGGAAAAGGCCCTGCATCAGCTGCAGCTTAAACAGGATGAGGTGAATGTATTGAACGCAAGCCTGCAGGATCTGAATGTCAATCTTGAAAACAAGGTCAAGGAGCAGACTGATGAATTAAGATCGGCAAATATGAAGCTCAAGGAGCTTGACAAGGAGAAGACAAGATTTTTTCAGAACATATCACACGAATTCAGGACACCTCTCACCCTAATCATGAATCCCCTTGAGAATCTCGCGAGGATTTTTACGGAAAATGCCGACATACAGACGGCTATCAGAAACTCCAAACGCCTTTACCGCCTGGTGACACAACTTCTGGAATTTCAAAAATACTCGGGAACATCAAAAAACATTCAGCTGAAACCTGTCAATCTCACAAGCCTTATCGGATCGATAAGCTCATCCTTCGCGCCCATTTGCAGGGACAAGGAGATCGATTTTGAAATAAAAATCAATGAAATCAATTTGAATCCGGAATTGGGAAACGACAGCATCTATATAAACGGAAATATAGACGCACTGGAGAAAATCGTATTCAACTTTTTATCCAATGCATACAAATTCATCGATAAGTCAGGAGAAATCTTCCTTAAGCTTTGCGCCATACAGGACCGTGCGGTGATTTCCGTGAGCGATAATGGAATTGGAATTTCAGAAGAGGATCAAAGACTGCTCTTCAATGTTTTTCATCAGGTCGAAAGCTCAAAAAAGTCGGGCGTCGAGGGAACCGGCCTTGGTCTCGCCCTTACAAAAGAGCTGACTGAAAAAATGGACGGGAAAGTCGAAGTCTCCAGCGGTCTGGGCAAAGGCAGCATTTTTTCCGTGAGTTTTCCTTTGCTCAGGGTCTCACGACCGATTGTCGATGCACTGTTTGTATTTGACATCCCATCCACAAGGGATTCTTTCAAGACGGAACTTTCAAATTTTACCCAAATACAAAGGCACCTGATAATCGAGGATATCCTTCAGATCAGTGAAATAAAAAAAAGGTATCTGTTCAAATCCATGACATGTGAACTGAAGGATTTCGGCAAATATGACCTAAGTGCCTTATCCCTTTTCCATAAAGACCAGCCCGGGTGCAGGATAATTTTTATCGGCGACAATATCGTTGAATCCCTTGCACTGAAATTGAAAGAGAGCAAGATTGAATATTCGCTTGTAAGCGGTCAAACGTGTTACAGGGAGATTATCGGCAGTATCCTCAATTTCATCATGGAAAGCAAAGTATGCGAGCCATACAGCACAATAGAGGAATATTCCACAAGGGACTGGCTTATGCCCGATATGGATTTTGACCGTGAAAAAAATGATATCGTGTCCGAACTTGCAGATGATGGCAAATCATCGGAGAAAGAGACTGTCCTTTTGGTGGACGATGTTATCGACCTTGCCAGACTGATGGCTCAATATCTTGCCGCCGAGGGATACAGGGTCAGTGTCGCCACTGATGGGAAGAGCGCTTTGGAAAAATGCTTGAGCGACAGGCCTGATCTTGTCATTACCGACTGGATGATGCCGGGAATGTCAGGAATAGATCTGATAAAGTGGATAAGAAACAATAAATATCTTTCATCCGTTCCAATAATAATGCTTACCGCCAAGGATGAGGAGGAAAGCCGCAGGGAGGCTGTCGGATTCGGCGCTGACGGATATTTGGGAAAACCCTTCGATTATAAGGAATTGATCAGCACGGTTAAAAATCTTATCAACCTGAAGAAGGGTGAAAAAAAGATCGCTGATTTGAATCGCGAGCTGTCGGACCGGGTCCTGAAAAGGTTCCTGCCGCCGAATCTTGTCGATGACATCCTGGCGGGAAAGACGGTCTTTGATACCAATCCCCAACATACAATGATAACAGTACTTATTCTCTCCATATGCGATTTTGGAAAAATATTTGAAATAATTGGACCTGAAAATATTTCGGTCCTTCTAAATGAGTATTTTTCTGAAATGACTCAGATTGCATTCAGCCATGAAAGCATAGTCGATCGCTTCGAGGACGGTTCCATACGAATCATATTCGGCATAACCTACCCGGATGATTCCAGAAGGCAGTCGGAAAAGGCCGCCTTGTGTGCATTTGCGATGATGAAAAGGATGTCTGAAATGACGGTCAAATGGAAAAAAGAATATGATCATGTGATTGGATATAAAATTGCCATCCACAGCGGCCAGGCCATAGTTGGAAACATCGGAAGCCCTCTTAGGTCTGATTACACAGCCATAGGACATGCTGTCATCGCAGCAAAAAAATTGGAATCCCTGGCAAAGGAAGGCGAAATAATCATATCGGAAAGAGTCCGAAACTTTATGCCTGAAGGCTGCAAATGGACGATCCATGGGCGATATAAACTGGATGAATCAAGAAATGAAGAGGTGGTATCAAAGCTTATTGAAGTAAACCCGGCCCTGAAGGACCGGGTGTCGAATCAGGAGAGGCTTTAAACCTCTCCTGATTTTGGTTAGCTTGAATAACCTCGCCCTGAAGGACGAGGTTTCCTTAAACTTGATGAAATGTAATGAGGCTGCATGAGGAAAATTCCAAAGGCTATTCAAAATAAATCGGCAGCGCCCTATCTCACGCTCCCTCCCTCTGCGCGTTCCAGCCGTTTCCAAATCGATTCGTACTTTCGTGTTTTTTTTATGGGCTGTTCCTCCAACGCCTCATCTTCGACATCGGACTGGGCATCAACGTATTCTTCCCTGTCATCATAATGTTCTTCCGAACAGACTTCCGCGGGGCCTGTACCCTTTAGAAAAGGGGCGTTTATACCCTTGCAGCCCGGTCCTGCGATTTTACCGGTATATCTGCAAATCATTTTGTGCTCTATCTCCACCGGATTTGAAAATTTAGGGAGCTTTGATTCATGTTTTGTAAGACTGTGCATCCACCATCCCCACAAAGGAGCGGCAAGGTCCGAGGCCGCCGCCGCAAGGGATTTTGGCGTATCGTAGCCAAGCCAGACAACAGCCGCAAGCTCCGGTGTGGCGCCAACAAACCACAGGTCCCGCTCATGATCGGATGTTCCGGTTTTTCCCATCACCTCTCCGGAATATCCGCCTTCGCCGCCTGCGCCGCGAACCGCTCCCCCGGTTCCCCAGTCCACCACAAGACGCATGAGTTCCCTTGTAAGGGTCGCCGCTTCGGGCGAAAGGACCCTTTCTCTCTTCTCAGGCTGAAGGTAGACGGTCTTTCCGGCAGCATCGACTATGCGTACAATAAGGGTGCCCTTTACAAGCGTGCCGCCGTTTGCCACAGTCGCCGAGAACTGGGCAAGCTCCATGGGTGCGGCCTCGGCCTGTCCCAGCGATATCCCAAGTTCATCAGGGTAGCGGCTGACGTCAAATCCCAGCTTTTCCGCAAAATCGATCAGCGGCTTAGGCCCTCCAAGCTCTTCAAGAAGCGAAGCCGTGGCGATATTCTGTGACAAAGCCAGGCCGTAGGCTAAAGAGGCAGTATCCGAATATCTGCCCTCGACATTCCTTGGCGACCATTCGCCGGCTTCAGAACCGAATTTGCGTATGGTGTTGGACTCCGCATTCGATGCGGTATATCTGGGTTTCCCGTCAGAACGCGGAGGCTGGCTGAAGGCCAACGCATACACAAGGGGCTTGAAGGCGCTTCCAGGCTGCCTTCTTGACTGGACTGCTCTGTTGAACTGGGTGGATTTCATTTCCATTCCGCCCCATAAGGCACGGACGTGTCCCGTATTTACATCCATCAGTATCGAAGCTGATTCCAGGGGTTCCTTTCGGCGTCCAATCATGTTTTCAAGTTTTGCCGTCTTTTCTCTCATTATATTTTCAGTAATCGTCTGATCAGCCAGATTCATGGCGGTCGTAACATTCAGTCCCGCTCCATAAAGAATCGATTTGTCAATATTCTGTGTAAGCCAGATCCTGACGGCGGAAAGATACGATGGAAAACGTTCAGGCAGGGCGACGGGCGGCACTATTTTCAACGGTTCTTTCATGGCATCTTCTATATCGTAGCCGAACTGCTTTTTCATTGCCGCGAGCACCTGGTTTCTCTTTTGAATTGCGAGTTCCCTCGAACGGTCCGGCCCATATTTTCCCGGAGAAGGCAGAATGGCTGCAAGCATTGAAGCCTCGCCGAGCGTCAATTCAGACACATCCTTTCCGAAATAGTGTCTGGAAGCCGCCCTGAAACCGCACACGGCAAGACCCCCGTTCTGACCAAGATAGGGTACGTCCAGATAGGCCTGAAGAACCCCTTTCTTCCCGAGATAGAAGTCGGTGGCCACAGCCATGACAACCTCGCGTATTTTTCGATATATCGTCTTTTCACGCGACTCGGTGAAGTTCCTTACGACCTGCATTGTGAGGGTGCTTGCACCCTGCGAATACCTGTCATTCTCTATATTGCTGCGAAGAGCCCTGAAAAGCGATACCAGATTCACCCCGTGGTGGTTCCAGAATTCCCTGTCTTCCGAGGCGACTATTGCATCAATAAGATATTTGGGTGCCTCTTCCAATGGCAGATGCTCGCGAATTTCGCTGTCCTCTCCAAAAATCCAGCCGATCACAAGAGGCTCAAGCCTGTTGCCCGAGCGGGGTATGATCCTGCCGTTTTTTTCGCAATACTCACCCTTTTTCATATCGGTGCAATTTTCCCTATAACCTCTGGCTTTCGCCTCCACTGCGAGTTTTTCCGAAAAAACCTCCGTCCCGACGGAATCGGAAAACACCCTAACCGGAAAGCTCCATCCCCTGTGAGAAACCCTGTGAGACACATGATCATTGGCGATTTTCATTGCTGTGACCCACCATGTGAAAAGTATGATTGCAGCGATTGAAAACATTATAAACGCCGACACAAAAAATATTCGCTTCCGGGGCGACGCCTCATGGAAGCGAATCAGGATTTTCCGGATTATCTGAACTGGGAAATGCAAAATTTTCATCAATTGTCTCCTGTCTGCCTGGAACATCAGATTCGATTTCATCGTTTCATTAACCGCTATTGACGGAACTTGCGACCGGTTTTCTCGGACCGGCCGTTCCCCTCATAAATGCAAGGAGCATGCCTCACACTTTCTCCAATAAAAATAGTTTAATAGACAAGTTATTCAGACAAAGGCGTGAACAATTGCATGCCTGATGATGGGAATGAAGACATATCATCAAGTTTAAGGAAACCTCGTCCTTCAAGCTAACCAAAATCAATACCACCAGTGAACTCTGACTGTTACCCATAAGTCTATAATCGATTGAA
>JADFZC010000619.1 GCA_015232735.1 Oligoflexales bacterium
TGAAATTCGTTTTCATCCTTGAAATCGTCTGTTTTTCATAAATTATATGGAAATCTATATGAGGTATTATAATGCTGACTCAGGATAAATTCAAAATTTTTTATTGAATGGACCGGTATGCCGGATCTTTTTTTTTAAAAAAAATGAAAAAGGGTCTTAAACCTGCCATCAGGTCTGTCTGAAACGCCTGTTGGCATACCATGCCGATGCTCCTGCAAGCAAAAGTCCAACAGCACCAAACAGGGCATAAAGTCCCCATTTATTCCCGCCGACTGTCTTGACCGGATTTGTGAACTTCATATTAGATCTGGAGACAAATGAATTTTTTGGCAAAGGATTGGAAGCTTTCACTGCCACTGCATGGGAACTTGCATGGGAATTGCCAATTCGCTTTGAACCTGCCGGCTCGACTTTGGCAATGGCTTGATGCTTTATACTGTCAGCCTTTGCATGATTCTTTTTATGTCCGTTTTTACTTTTGCTAAACTTCTTGCTTTTTGATCCTTTCGCTTTTGCATTTTTCTTCTTTTTGGTTTTGTTTTTCATTTTTTTTGCACTCTTTTGACTCGATCCCGAGTCTTCCTGTCCCCAATCTGGATTTACCCCAAACGCGTATCCATCCACAACCAGGGCAAGGCAGATCACTATTGCCAGTTTTGAAATTACTCTTAAAATCATGATTTAATGTTTCCTCCAAAATAGTTCTTACTTTATAAAAACGCCCCTTATACTGATCGGCAGACAATGTTTTTTATTTAATGAAAAATATCCCTTTGATACTCTGTATTATTATCAGGTTATGCTGATTATTACCGCTTTGTAAGTAAACCGTGTCCTGACATTTGACAATAACAGGTCGGATCGGGAATACTCTCTGGGCAATTTGTAACCACCCGCATTCCTTAATCCAAACCCCGATGTTTGATATGATTGTTATATATTATGGAAACACCTGCTGTTTCAAACGGATCATTTAAGGCTGTCTTAATCAAGGAATTCCAAACTTCATATCGAAAAGAGGATATTATGAACCATCCATCGTTTGTTGTGAAAACATCATGTCGGACGTCAAAAGTTATTTTTCCAAAATTGTTCCACTTCATCTTGGCAATCATTCTTTTTTCATTTTTTGCAGAATCCTATGGCCAGACCGGAAATCATCCATTTCCATCGCAGATCAACTATCCCCATGGAATAAAACCGACGCATGTCTCCCAGGAACAGATGAACATTGATGCGATGAACTGGTTCAAGCTATGGTCGTCAAAGTATGTTACAGCTGAAGGCTGTGACAAGGGCCACTACCGGGTCCAAAGGGTTGAGACAGGCGATAATAACGACCGCGACACTGTCAGCGAAGGAATCGGGTATGGGATGCTGATCATGGTCTACATGTTCAATGAAGAAAACAATACAAAGCCGTACTTCGACGGATTTTGGAGATATTACAGGAAGTTCATGAACAGAAGTGGACTGATGAACTGGAGGATCAGCAAACATGGCCAGGTCCTGGGAAGCGGCGGCGCAACAGACGCCGATGTCGATGCCGCATACGCCCTTCTCATGGCCGATGCACAGTGGGGCAGCTCCCTGGAAATAAACTATGCCGGGGAGGCAAAAAAACTCATTCAAAATATTTTGAAATATGAAATCAATTCAAACAACGACGTAAGGCCGGGAGACGGATGGGACAGGGCCAACCCATCCTATTTTTCACCGGCATACTTTCGTGTTTTTGGCGACTTCACCCATGAGCCCAGATGGTATCAGGTGGCATCGCATACCTATAATTCGATCGTAAACTATTACTATAACAGCAACGAAACAAAGGATGCCTCGTTCCCGGGCGAATATACCGGCCTTCTTCCAAACTGGTGCGGGTATGAGGGAGGAAGCAGCGGCTGGGGAGACATGGACCCGCATGGTTATTGGTGGGATGCCGTACGATTTCCCTGGCGGCAGGGTTACGATTACCTTCTGTTTGGAGAAAAAAACAGCGCTCTTGCAAAGGCAAACACCGCAAGGATATCCGCCTTTTTCAAAAGAAAATATGGTGGAGATCCATCAAAGATCGCATCCCATTATAACCTGAAGGGTCAGCTTACCCCATATTGCAGGAACGACAGAAAGCCTGATCTGTGTGACGAGGATGTAATGAATCTCGCATGCGGTGTAGGAAGCACTGCCGTTGCCGCCATGGTTGAAGGCGATCAGGAGTGGCTCAATTCTCTGTACAAAAGACTTGTCGATCTTCCAATGACTGAGACCAACGTGAATTGGGGGACTGACTATTTTTGCGATACTTTGAAGATGCTGTATCTTCTGGTTCTGAGCGGAAACATGATGAATCCTCTCGATTGACTGCTGTTATCTATGAAGCCCGGCTCATATCCCCACTTTTTCTAATTGCAATAAAACAATAATCGTCTTCAAATTTCCTGCCAAACCTCAATTTTCCTATTTTGGCGAGAATCTGTTGTTTGAGTTCCAAAGCCGTCCTGGATTTCCTCATGAGCCTGACTATCTGCATTATGCTGAGTTTTTTGCCATCCTGATTGACATTTTCAGTAAGCCCGTCGGTATACAAAAATATCATATTGTCGTTGCAAAACCTGAATCTCCTGATATTTATGGCAGGTTTTTCCCTCATTCCCATCAGGCTTCCAAGGCTCGGGATCGT
>JADFZC010000620.1 GCA_015232735.1 Oligoflexales bacterium
GCCGAGACATTTATCCCCCTGGAGGAACTGAATCTCAACATAAACGAAAACAGCCATAAAAGCCTGCTTGAACTGAAATATATACTTGAGAATATCACTCATAAGAATTTCGTTGAGTATTACCACGATGCCCATGAATATTATGATGAGCTTTTCACTCTGTTCAATCTTGGATATGTGAATCTGGAGGACAGGGGGGCGGCTGAACAGCTTTTTAACAGAATTTGTCAAAAGTCACTTTATTTTTCATATTTTGACAGACATCAGCTCGAAGAGTTCGAGGAACTGCAGCTTCGCAGGGTCAGCAAGTTTCTGGCAAACTTTTCCATTTTTCAGTCTATTCCCGATGCCTGGGCCATTCACCAGCTTTTTCCTGTCATGCCTATTTCGAAACATGATGTAAAACCCTCCCACAAGGCAACGATTGTGGATATCACCTGTGATTCTGACGGCTGCCTTGAAAAATTCGTTGATCGCAGGGATGTCAAGGATGTCCTTGACCTTCATACAACCTCGGATGAGGAGCCATATTATCTTGGATTTTTTTTGGTGGGTGCATACCAGGAGAGTCTGGCAAGCGAACACAATCTGTTCGGAGCTACGGATGAGGTTGAAGTTATGATGAATACAGACGGAAAATGGCAGGTTACAAAAATCACCAAAGGAGATCCCATATCTGAGCTGCTTGAAGGGAGGAATTATAATATTGGCCAGATAATAACCAGTTACAATGAAATGTTGAAGGATTCAGTCGCCAGGCAGGTAATCAACGAGGAAACTTATACCAGCATGTATGAATATCTCAAGCTTGCCATTCACAGATCCCCCTACTTATATGAAGATTGAACCCTTTAGGCGCTCGCTCTATATAAAATACTGTTATATTGAATAGATACGGTCAGAAGTTCCTTTTTTAACTCCATAAGATCCAATTTAATCTAAAGGAATTAAATAATATTCCGATTCAAAAGATAGTCGATGATTTTTGGCGAGCATTCGCTGCGGTATTCTGGAGTTTTATTGCATGGAAATTTCGATCAACATTCAACAGGATGGCCAGTGGGATCTTATAAAGTACATGGGCCCCATAAACGAGGAGGCCGAGGTCCATCTCTCGAAGCTGTTGCCAAATCTTGGAAAGAATGTTGTTTTCAATCTGGGAGGTGTGCAATCCATAAATAGCTGCGGTGTAAGAGGGTGGATAAATTTCATGAGAGATGCTCAGAAGGGAAGGAACATAATTTTCGAGGAGTGTACTTCTGAGTGTGTTCTGCAAATGAACATGATACCCAGTTTTAGAGGAAATGCCAAAATAAAATCAGTTTATGCCACATATTCCTGTGAGAGCTGTACATATCAGACCAGCGTTTTGTTTGTAGACGGCAGGAATCTTCCGACTTCCCAGGATTTCGAGCTTGAACCTGTAATTTGTCCGAAGTGTGGCGAGGGTATGGAGATGCTGGAAATCGAGGAGGAATTCTTTTCATTCCTGGGCGGGTAATTTTTAGTAGAGGTTTCTGTAGAAAATGACGTTAGCTATCAATCAAAATCAATTTCCTGATATCAGGGAAGCCTTCAAGAAATATGAAGATTTTGCCCGTGTAATGCTTGATGCCTATGTTCTCGTGGATAGGACCGGCCATATTGTGAAGGCAAATGGACTCTTTTCCCAGCTTGTGGATGAAAAGAGCAAGCAGGTATTGAAGGCAGACTCTTTCGACATTCTCCTCAAATTTTACGTGGATGACAAGCAGCTGACTATCTTGGATATTCTTAAAAATACCAATCCGATGAGAATAGACGAAGTCAGGGGCATGAACAAGCATCGGGACGATCTTAATCTGATAATTGGCGTCTATCCCATTTTTGAAGAAGATACGGACGAACATCTTGGGGCTTTCATTTTAATCAGGGATGTGACGGCTGAGAAAAATCTGCACGACATATATAAAACAACCAAGACAAACTCCATAACAGATCCTCTTACCGGCATATATACGAGACGATATTTCGACGACTATTTGACACTTCAGGAGAAAAAGGCCAGGGTGGCTTCTCCGGAGGAGCTTAAGGATTTCGAAAAATTTGCCATAGTCATGGTGGATATCGATTTCTTTAAGAAGGTTAATGATGCGTATGGACATCAGGCAGGGGACTATGTACTGAAAAGTGTCGGAAGCATAATGTCCACAACCCTGAGGAAAACAGATATTCCTTGCAGGTACGGCGGCGAGGAGTTTCTTGTAATCCTGTCCGGATCAAATCTGAAGGGCGCCCTCATAGTCGCTGAAAAGCTGAGAGTTACGGTAGAGAATATGAAAATTATTTTTGAGCAGCAGCATATCCCCATTACGATAAGTTGCGGCGTTTCAATGCTCGATTTTATCCACAGGGGTTATAAGGAATCAATAAAGCTTGCTGATGAGGCGCTCTATTTCTCAAAGGAGAATGGCCGAAATCAAGTCAGCTTCCACGACGATCATGGAGTGAAATCCAGTAAAAATCATCAGTAATGAGCGCAATGGACAATTGCCGGGGAGCGCGAATGGTCTGTGACAGATCCTATGTATTTTTTTTGCTGGAATTGATAAGTTCGTCGGCCATTCGCTCCAATTTCAGATTCAGGATCTGCCCCTTTATGTGAAAATCGACAGCGTCATAGCTGTGCAGAGTCCAG
>JADFZC010000621.1 GCA_015232735.1 Oligoflexales bacterium
TCCTGTCCATGAGACCGGCGCTTGCGAAGAGTTCACGGTAGAGCTGGGCGGCTCTTGATGTATATTCCCATCCAAGCCAGCCTGAGTGGGATGTGTCGATATAGATCGAGACGTTTTCGATGAGAGAAAGTTTCGAGACGGCGTAGAGCACGCCCTCCTTGTAGGTATCCCTGGCTGCGGCGCATGACGGCATGGACATGTTGGTCACAATATTCGGAAGAGAGTCAGGCTCAATCACGGTTACAATGCGGATCATTTTATAATCCGCCCTTTTGGTCAGCTTTTCATATATCTTGTCGATATATTCTCTCTTGTACCGCTGAAGTCCATTTTTTTCGATCTTGAGCTCTCCATTGGAGGCGAATGCCGAACAGTCTCGATCGGGAAGGTCGTAGACCACAAAAGTGACGAGGACGGGCGTTCCGGGATTTTTATCCCTGGCCTGCTGTTTCAAAGCCTCGGCAAGATGGCTTTCGATGCCCATTTTGGAAGGCGTTCCCTCGATGGTGGAAATGCTGTCGAGCCAGATGGCCGTCGGTTCGCGTTTTACTTTTTCCATTTTTTCCTTCATGGCATCAGATGCGCCTGATTGAGAAATTTCAACGTTCCTGACATATTCCGGATTGATGTAGAAACGGGCTCCTACGAACGGATTTGTCGTAGACGAAACATTTCCTGATGGCTGATAGGGGGCATCACTTCCATTCATTACGCTGCCGCAGCCGGAAAAAAGGGCTTGCGAGAAAAGAAAGGTCAGAAAAAATCTTAATGACTTTGATATGGCTCTTTTCTGTCGAAGATATTTTGCTATCATAAATCGTCTCCTTTTCTCTCCTAAAAGAAATGTAAATCCCTATGTAAAATGCTTGCGGTACCGCAGGATACAGCACTCATTTTCAGGCTTGAGGATTGAAAAATCTCACCGCATGTATCGAAAAGTTATTTCATGATTCGACGCAGCATAGCATAGATGTTCGAATATTGAAATATTTCTGGTCGAAAAAAGATCGATTTTGAATTGAAAAAATTTGAATTTCATTTTTCCGCGACCGAAAAATCGGAAATGGAAAATGACCTGAAGCTCCGCTGCGGCGAGGAGATACGGTTTACGGGAAATATTGGTCGTTGTGCATTTCTGACGCACCGATCTTTCTCGTGCCTATCACAATTAACTTCGTGTTTGAATGTTTTGGAGATACGCACTGCAAATATTTTTAGTCGGCACAAGTTTCCCAACCACAGCACAGATAATTCTTGGGAGGATTATTGATTGAATATTTTTTGGAAGTTTTATATTTCTTCTCGTTCGGATCAAAATAACAGAACTTGTTACAGCTTAAAGAGGAAAGAGGGACTCCAGATTGAGAATACGCCTCAAAATGCCCGCAGTGGTTATCGGTCATGCAGTAACCGGTCTCAGCGAGAGCTGCATCATCTTTCTTTTTGATCGTCGAAAAGCTACCCATGAAAGGTTTTGTTTCTGCTTCCTTACGGGTATTAGGATCACGTGCTATAATATCCCTTATGGCTTCATACAAAGCCAAACCTGTGACTCCTTCTGAGGAGGCGGAAGAAGCGGAAGTTGACGATGATGATGGTTTCGCTGATTGCGCACTATCAGGGCTGGTCGTTTCACCATTCTTTGCTTCCGACAGTTTTTTTACACACTCTTCCTGTTGATTACCCTTGGGGCTTTCCCATGCATTGCATGTTTCCATCTGACAGTTATAGTAACAATTCGGAGTATCGCTACTGTCTTTCAACTTGTTTGTCCCATCAAATTTGCACATATGATCATTATTTCCCTTATCTGTTTTGCAGTAAATAATGGTTTTTGAGTCGCACCCTTCTGTTTTACTGTTATTAGGACGCGATGCGGCATCTGTCATGTAATGGGCCGTATAGCAATTAATCAGCTCCTTAAGCTTATTTCCGTCTGGCGTTCCATTGCTATTTTCATCAGCCGAAACTGACGATATGGGTTTCTTGTTACATGACAAAATCATAACCAGGCAAATGCCTAAAAAAGAAAAAATTTTTGATTTCATAAAACCTCGCAAAAAGTTGTGAAAATGGAACCCAAACATCTCTCTTGAAATGTAAATATCTCAATCGAAACGTTTTTACCTTCAAATATAAAGATATCCTGCAAAGACCAATGAATCCAGGAATAGAGAATGCGCTGGCAACATCAACAAAAATTGATCACCGAGGCCATTTTTGTTTTGACTGGATAGAACATTCAACTCTCAAATAGGAAATCCACACACAATGAACTGATCTCCAGCAAGAAATGTGCCAGATATATAAGGTTGATTTATTAAATGAAATAATGGATTGACCTGGCAAAGGTTTGTTCACCTACCAGATCCAAAAATGCTTTTCTTGATCTCTTCCAATGCATTTCCATATTGGTTCTTGATTTTAGGACTGCTCATTTCTATTGGATCATAATTTGATTTATGTAACGCTTTTTCAGTTTTGTCCACGTTGTCTATCCTCCAGCATAAAAGAGGATGTTCTTCAGTACCGCGTCCGCACATGCCCGGGGGTGGCGAAACCTCCTCGGATATCTTTATTTTCAATTCTCCCACCAAATCAACCATTTTCTGCTGAGAGGTGACACCATTCGAATCATTGGTGCTTTCCTCTTCCCTTCCGCCATAAGAACCTCCT
>JADFZC010000622.1 GCA_015232735.1 Oligoflexales bacterium
TTGAGACCGGAAGGTCGATAAGAATCCTCTCCATTCATGGAGAGGAGTATTCAACTGCGCCATATCCAGCAGATTCGCGCCGCTTTTAATGCCTTTCTGATGTCCGGGGAACTGCCGGAGACTTTCGAAATCAATACACCGGAGGCCAAACTATCTTATCTTCAGGGCATTGTGACCAAAATCATCCTTGACGATGTCGTGAAAAGATTCAAAGTGGAAAAATTCTCAATGCCCTGTTGATGCTTGTAAAATATATCACCCCGTTAACCTTTCTTCCGGGCATGGCCTTTTTCACGGCTTTCACATAGGCTGCCATCTGGAGGTCAAACCCCATATCGATGATCAGACTCTTGAGCTCATGTTCCGACAGGGACGAAACCGGGGATATGGTTTTATAGTCCACAACCGTGATTTCACCATCTGGGTATTCCAGGTAGAGGTCCATGCTTCCAAGAATAAGGTTTTTGCCGTCGAGGTGGAGAATCCTTTTTTCAGCCTCCACCCTGGAGGCGCCGCGGATCATCGTGTTCCATGCGTCGCTTTTCAGCACTGCTTCAAGTTCCATTTCAGCGGCCCAGAGGTGCGAAAGCGAGATGTCTCTTTCCAGTACCTCGTCAATCAAGTTGTTCCAGTAGCCTGCGGCGTCAAACGGCTCCTTTTTGACGGCAAGTTCAAGACCCTTGTGTATAAAAAGTCCCTTCTCCCGCAGAAAGAGTCCTTTTTGTCCGGACAAAACCCCCTCATCCCCGCGTTCATGGTCATCCCTGTGCAGAAGCCTGTGGGGCGCGAGGGTTTTTATTTCCGGGGGGCCTCCCCTGAAAGATGCTGCCTCGATGGGGAGTGAGGTTTCAGTTTTGGTCATGTTCTCGGTCTTACGGTTTGTTATCACCGAGTCAGGCGGATTTTTCCGTATCGCTATACATGCCGTTTCACCTGCCGGTTTTTCCTCGAACCCCATGGACTTTGCGGTTTCCCACAGTTCCCCGTGGAAACCCGCCGCCTTTCTGCTGCCTTTCTCCCTGGATCCGGTTATCAGAAGATGTTCCCTGCTTCTGGTAAGGGCGACATAGAGAAGCCTGAGATTTTCAAGAGAGGCCTCACCCAGCACATCGTCCATTATCCGGTCAAACCCTGGGTCTTTCAAAGGCCTCTCATCTTTTGTTCCTATATAATAAATTCCCTTCCCTGTCTCATCATTGATTCCCTTTACCCAGTAGGGGTCCATTTTCGACCATATTTCGGAAGTCTCCACAAGCGCCACAAAGGGAAATTCAAGTCCCTTGGCCTTGTGTATGGTCATGAGATTGACCGCGTCCCCGCTTATCGGGGCGTTTCCAATGTCCCTGTTTGATTTTAACGATTCAAACGCCCCGTAAAGTGAGCATATGTCGCTATATCCGGATTTTTCGAGTTCAAAACCGATCTCAAGGAATTTTTGTATGTTGGCCCCCGCCAGAAGCCCCTCCCTGGCGCCGAAGGCCTCTTCATATTTCCTGAATGCCGAAAGTCTTATGAAGGTTCTCATCAGGAAGGCTGAGGCCGACAGGACCGAGGCGTCCTCGCCAAGCTCCTTCAGGGCGGCCCGGATATTTGGAAACCGGACGTCAAGAAGGTCAAGGACAAGGTGAACCCTGGCTTTTGAGGGGGCATCCCGCTTCAGCGAATCGCCGAGCAGCCCAAGCATATCCCTGTCGGAAATCCCGAAGAGCGGGCTTTTTAAGACGGCGATGAGCGAAAGAAGGTCTGAAGGATATGAGATGAAGCGCGCAAGAGCCATGATATCCCTTATTTCGGGCCTTTCCCAGAAGCCCCTTCCTTCGGACCTTCTAGATTCGATGCCCCTTTTTCTCAGCGCCTTTTCAAAAATCTCCATATGGGTGGAGGCCCTGTAGAGAAGCGCTGCGTCAGAGGCTTTGAGCCTCCTGTAGCCGCCTTCCGCCTTGTCGAAAACATTAAGCGGATTTGGACCGTGTATGGCATCGAATATATATCCTGCTACAAATTCCGCCTCCCTTTCAGTGGCCGAGGTGCTGAAGTCCGGCATCCCGGGCATGTCGCCGCGGAACGTTTCGGCAATCAGAATCGAACCGTAATCGGCGATGACGGGCCCTTTTCCATCCATCCATGCGGTATGGTGGTCTTTGAACAAGTCAAACCTGTTTCTGAAATGGCTGTTTACAAATCCCAGTATGGTCTGGGAGGTGCGGTAGCTGTCGCTGAGGGGAACATCAAAGGCGCTGCGTTTTTGAAGGACATCCGCGGCCTCCCGGAGCAGCGAGGCGTCGGCCTCCCTGAACCCGTATATCGACTGCTTCTCGTCCCCCACGATAAAAACCGTCGGCATCGGCGCGCCGTGTTCGGAGGTCAGTCCCTCGCCGGAGAGCATTTCAGCGCTCATCCTGTCGAATATGCTCCATTGAAGAAGGCTCGTATCCTGAAACTCATCGACTAAATAATGCTTAAGCCTCGCCGCCAGGCGGTAGTAAACCTCATCCACGCTCAGCTGGCCGTCTGTGAATAACTCCCCGCCTTTTTTGTTGAGCTCACCTAAGAATAAAATATCCTGTCGGGAACAATACCACTCAAAAATACTTTTCGCTCGGTTAAAGATGTAAATATAGGCGTCAAAAACAGACGCCGCCTCGGCTTCACAGAGCGCTTTCAAATTCATTTTA
>JADFZC010000623.1 GCA_015232735.1 Oligoflexales bacterium
GGTATCGGACGCGGGATTTCTTCAAATTTAAGTTCTTCAACACCGCCATATCTATGAATTCTAATTGCATTCATTTTTTGAGTCATAATGCTAACTCCATCAAATTATATATTTTTTACTTACAGATTACGTCCGCTTTTATAAAATTCAATCCGTGAAGTGTATAAAAAGATTTGGAACATCCATCGATAGCGAGAATACAACGATACACACGAGTCGTTCAATTAGTGACCATACCCAATAAGATTGTTTATCATTAAACGGCACGCTCTCCAGTATGCTGGCCATTTTTTCAAATACCATGATGCTGAAAGGTGAAACCGGCAGGCCAGGCTCAACCTGGCAAAAATTTACTTATAATATTAGATATTAAACAAGCACATAATTTTACATAATATTTCTACCAATGGCCTTTAGCGGCTGCGAAAACTCCCTCTCATCCAAAACCGCCTCTATGAAGGATGGTCCGTCGGCATGTCTAAAGGCATCTTCAAGAGCGAATGCAAAATCCCTTATGGTAACCGCCTTTTGGGTATAATATCGAAGGTCAAACGATCTGGGTAACTCGTGATAGTACCACGGATGCAGGTCATTGAATGGACCATCATGAATAGCACGCTCTGTCTTATATCCGTTATTGTTCAGAAGGATTATAATGGGATTAAATTTCATCGATCATCTTCAGTAAAATTCTTTGTGGGGTTATAAATTTTTCAATTCCTTCTTCCATCAGGGCTTTTTCCATATAATTCCAGTGGACATTTTTATCGATATCATCCAAAAATTTTATTGAAGGAAGAACGTCGATATTTCTCTTAAATATCCTTCCACTCTTTTGGGTAGCCTCATTTGTTTCAGGCGGGTTTGTCTCAATATCACTGCCAGCAAAAGCCTCGACATATTTCCATGGCGGATCATCAGGCATCTTTACACCTGTACTTGCGAAGACAATCTCCTGTTTCAAAGGCATTTTTTTATCCACCCAAAAATTTTGATTAAGCCTCCAGATTCTCTTCGCGTTCACTATTCCCACAAGACCCTGTGAACTGGGCTTCAAAGATGGTAAATATTTTGATGTATAAAGATCAATTCTCGACACAAATATGCTATACACACTTTTGTAATTGGAGAAAAGATCCTTTCTTTTTTGCAGTCCTTCCCAAATGGCATTTCGCGCCTTTACATATTGAGAGGGTGTAAAAATAAGCGTTACATTTACGTTAACCCCTGCTTCTGCTAGTCTGCCAAGGGCGGATAATCCCGCACTTGTTGCTGGAACCTTGATAAGCCGATTGGGGTGGCCATTTGACCATTTTTTACCAAGTTCCACATATTTTTCCGCTCTTTCGTTAGTGGTAAGATGAGTTTTGCTATCTTCTAGAAATGGGTCCAATTCGAAACTCACGTAGCCATCATCACCATTTGTCTCTTTAAAAATATCAAGGAAACACTCCTCGGCATCCGTCACAAGCCTATCTGTGATTGTCCATGCAATCTCCTCGCTTGATTTTTCATGTTCCAATTTGAGTTTTCTTATTTCCTCATCATATTTTCCACTCCTTAAAATAGTGGATATTATGATCGGATTTGAGGTGGCGCCTGTAGCTCCAAACCCTTTATTAAGCAGTACATGCTCATGATCGACTGAATCAACCCACAATTTTGTTCCTGATTCAATAAGTGATTTTAGTGGTAAAATGTCCATTTTAATATCCTCATATATCATTAATAACAAAATATGCCTAAAAATCGTAACTCCCAATTTTCTCATCAACAGCAAATATGGTTTCTCAATTTCCTAATCACATATCGAAAATAGAATAAAAAATATCAAATATATAAATTGATTTTTTATATGATTTGATAAGAAAATTCTATTAACAAAATTTCGCACAACAAAGGGTGTCTCCTTTGAGGGTATTCCCACGTAAAACTCCTATTTGCATATTTTACCGCTCTTACATAATTCAGAAATTAATCTATGATCAAATCAGCCAGGTAAATTCGAGAGTCTTTACCTTTATTCACTTTAATCTGGAAAATTATATGGCAAAAGAAGCATTTAAAACATGATCACCTTGAATGATGCAATTGTAGAGGTTTTGAAGGCGCTTGGCGTTCGCCAGGTTTTCGGCGTTTCCGGAGCCAATATCGAGCATCTGCATGATTCCATTTTTCGTCGTGGAGGATCAAAACTATCAGCTGTTCTCGCCAAATCGGAGAGTGGAGCTGCATTTATGGCTGATGGATTGGCTCGCAGCCAAAATACTTTGGGTGTCTGTTGTTCAACTTCCGGAGGCGGAATGATGAATATGGCTGTCGGACTTGCCGAATCCTATGCCGACAGGGTTCCGATTCTGGCGTTAATTGGGCAACCTCCTGATACATTGGCAGGGCTTGGAGCTTTTCAAGATTCTTCGGGACGAGGCAGGAGCCTCGATGCTTACAAACTTTTTTCTGCCATGAGCGCGTTTGTGAAGGTATTTGATAGCACTACAGACTTTTGGTCTACCATGACTGAAGCGATTCAGCGGGCGACATCGTTGCCTAAGGGGCCCGCAGTCCTCTTAATCCCACGAAACAGGTGGGAGACCCCTGTGAGCCGTGATGAGAATGAGCTAAATGATCAGATCAGTATAATTATTAACAGATTGCAGGCACAAGGAAAGGAGTC
>JADFZC010000624.1 GCA_015232735.1 Oligoflexales bacterium
GCATAGGAACTCCAGGATTCCGATAGAATCCTCACAGGTCTTAAGTCTTCTCTTTTCAGTGGAGTTTGTCGTCATGGCGTATTCATCCATGATCTGAATCTTGTCTCTCTTCAGGGAGAATCCATTTTTGAACTCGGCATTTTCAAGTCTGGTCAGATTTTCGTGAAAAAGCCCATCCTTTTCGGATTTGAGCGTTATCAGGGCTGAGCACCACTGCCGGGCAGCACTTGAATATTCTGTCAGCCAGCATTTTGGGATGAACCTTAAGAAGGCGACGAGGATGAACAGAAAATTAAGAGAGGCAAGCATGCACAGAATCTGATCGTCTCCGGCAGGAAAAACAACACCCCATGCAGGCAGATACCGCCATCTGACCAGCGTTACCAAAGCCATCATCAGAATCTGGCGTCTTATCGCGATCAGCCACACTTTCCGCGAGTCCCTCTTCAGGCGGATGGAGAAATTAAGGTGCTTAAGCATCAGATCTATTCTTTCCGTGATACTCTCGCCTGTTATTACAGTTTCAATCACGGTATTTTCAATATCAAGGGCCAGGATATTTTTGCTTTCGATATTTTGTCTTTTTTGAAGCGGAAGGGTATTGCCGGATCTCAGGGTTGACAATGTCCGTTCAAGAAAAGATTTGACATGACTTGATTCGTCCATTTTGTGCCTTGATATTTCAAAGGCAAGGGTGATGACAAGTGCCAGAAAGCTGAATATCAAATTTTCCTCCTTGTTTTTCATGGAAACTGTTTGCAGGACAAAGCACTGTAGCCCGCAAGTTTCGAGTTGTCGATGTTTAAATGGGGACACACGACTGTACCAAAACGCAGAAGAGTCTGATGTTAAATGGGGACACACGACTGTACCAAAACGCAGAAGAATCTGATAGCTCAAGATGACCGCAACAGAAACTGAGAAAATGGGAGCTTTAAAATTCCTTGGCAGGCAAGTCCAACAGATTCTTCCAAAGGGTTTTAAAAGGATTCGGTATTTTGGACTACAAGCCAGCAAAGATGCAGACAGGTTAAAATATTTGGTTTTGCCGGTGCTGATTTCAGATAAGAACGGCAAGAAAAGAAAATTCCAAAAACTGGACATTTTCCTGTTTTTTGTATCCTATTTATTTTTTTGAGATTAATAATAAGGACATGTTTCTAACAATCCAAATTATTCCAATTATTATTGCACGCTATATAAGACGACAGTTTTAGTGGAGTATTTCAAAATACACCCAGATTCTGAGAAGAACATATAATAGCGTTAGTATGGTCATACTTTTGTCATAAGTAGAACAATAAGTTTTATGGTCAGTTACACTGGTATTGCATTACAGTGTAAACTTCGGCACATCAATTGCTTTATGAGATATCGCAGAAATGTTTATTCTGTGAAAAAAATAATTAAGGAGAGAAAAATGAAGCCAGTGATTTATGTGCCCTTGACGATGATATCTATTGGGCTAGGGTGTGCCAAAACAAATAACAAAGTGAATTCAAGTACAGACGCAATCTTCGACAAGGATGATAGAAAAGTATTCAGCGAAGATTCTGTGATCAGAAAGGCAGTTGGATACCTCTCTCCGGAAGGACAGAATGGGGTTTCCTGTAATGGATACTTCAACTCTGAAAAGACGATCAGAACAGCAAAGCATTGTTTTAAATTTGACAATGGGACAAAAAAAATCGAGAATCTCTCATTTTATACTATTGAAGGAAAATATAAAGTGACTGCTATATCGAAAATATGGGAAAAAGCCGACGTACTGGAATTGGAGGTCAATAGAAATAATGCCAGCTTTTTGGAAGAAGCTTCATTATCAATTAACTCTCCTTTGGAAATATATTCCTATGGATCGAATAAAATATTATTAACTAATATTGGTTCATTGTTTACGGATTATAACGATGGTACGTTTAGCCACCAATTGGATACTGTTGGTTCCTCCTCTGGTTCAGTGTTGGTACAGAATAAGAAGGCAGTAGGAATGCATATCGGTGCATTATATAGTGATGCTACGAAAACTAAATTTTCAAGCAATATAGGCATTAAATTATCCTTATTAAATTCCAAATCGTCAAAGTATAATTTTGCTACCCTGGACCGATATGCAGATTCTTTTGTCGAGGAATGCCCTGAAGGGCAACGAGATGTGTGTGTTTTGCATAGACCTTTTGGAGGATGTGCCCAGTCTGTATGTGCGCCAATTCCAGACTGGGTACCTCTCCCGCCTACTCCTCCAACCATACCGGATGGATTCGTAAATGTTGGAGGCGTTGTATTTAAGCCAAAACCATACGACCCTGACTCAGATCAGGTTAGACGATTTGCGATTTGTATTAATATGCCAAGTGCTGAAGCCGCAACATGTCTATCTATGGTTATGGGGTGTTTTCCGGCAGCAGCGGCAGCAGGGATAGGGTATCCGGTTTGCATCGTTGCTAGTTGTGGAGCCGCAGGAGCAGCTCAAGTTTACCGCTGTGCGAAAGAAACTGAAATATCGCCATAATATTAGTTCATGTCAAACGAAAGGAATACAGAACATGAAAAAAATAATTTTCCTTTTTTTATTTGTTTCAGCAGGCCAGATATTTGCCGAGGATTTAACGAAAAAACGGGGGTATATCGATTTAAAATTTGATGGAGGGCAATACAACTCATTACT
>JADFZC010000625.1 GCA_015232735.1 Oligoflexales bacterium
CATTGTTCCTGTTCTGGACAATATGGCACGGTAAAACAATAAGGCAATCAGCGAATGGCAAAAGGTTAAAGACCTTAAGGACTGGAAAGGCGTCGTCCTGAGGTTTGCGAAAGGATTTCAACCCAATTATTTCAGGTGCTTCGCTTTGCTCAGCATGACGACTTCGTTTTTCAGTCAAATGACATACCCCTGGAAAACCTCCTTTGACAAAATAACGTATTATTTTCGATTTCTATGATTCTAAAAATTTTTATTGTTTTCCAGATGAGTAATTGATATGAAAGCTTGGTTTTTATCAGGAAATCAGGTTTCTATTAAAGTAGGAAAGTCGAGTACTTGTCCGCATAAAAAAATGGAGAATCAATAATGACAGAGCGATTATCAGAATATGCCCTGAAGGCTAATATGGATTTCGGATATAAGAGCCTGCCATGGGATGTGGAAAAACCCTCGGGTTTTTTTGCGGCAATCGACTTCGACAAGATACTGGAAAGTCCAAGCGCAAGGGAGATAATCCGGTCAATCCCCGCACAGCCGCTTTTTTTTGCATTGAAAAACAAAGGCTTGGACGAATCACTCGATATTCTGCCACTTTTATCCCATGAACAGCTTGTAGCCATGTTCGATTATGATGTCTGGAGCGAAGACAGGCTTGACACCGGAAAGGCCTTTTCATGGCTTGCCAAATACATGGAAATCAGTGAAGAGGAGCTGTTTGAACGGTACTCCCATCTTGACGAGGAATACCAGCTTGCCCTTTTGTCCGAGAAAATTCAAGTTTTCACTGACGCCGAAATTGAAAAACTGCCGGAAACGGAGCAGGATGGCCTGATACAGATGCCCTGCGGCAAAGTGTTTTACAAGATCCTGTCTTCTGACAGGAACGAAATTGATTTCATAAAAAATCTTGTAGGTGCCGCACTTAAATACAATCTGCCATACGCTTATTCGTTAATCCAGCATGCATCATACCTGCCTCCCAATGAGACTGAGCATACTCTCAGACAGTTTCGTACTGCACGGCTGGAGGAGGACGGCTTTGTCTCTTTCGATGAAAGTCAGCAGATTTTTTTGCCTTTGAGCCTTGCCGAAATACACCAAAAATGGGAGTCTGAAAGAAACCTTGTAAGAAAGGGTGCCGTTCTTGCCACTGAATCAGGCATGGGCAGCGAAGGCTTTCTTAATCGGGTTCTTAAGTACGCCCCTGACAGTTCTCTGTCCATTGACGAGGGATTCGCCATCCATCAAAAGCTTCTCTACCTGGCCAACAGCCTGTGTACGGCAACAAACATAGAACCGGATGATGTTTCAGGCCTCAACATCATGCTCCAACAATGCAAGGCCGTTACGGGACTCGGTCTGGATTTCCTGTCGGGCGGCGATCTGCAGCTCGCTCTCAAAATCCTAAAGGAAGAGCATCCCAGAACTCTTTTCAGGACAGGTGTCTCCCTTGTCGACCACGTAAGATCCCAGGTTATAAGACGCTTTGATTCCCTTGGCATAGAAGGAACTTCTCAACTCAGACGTTTTTATGAAAGGCGCAAATGGGGAAGCATCCAGTGGCACATAGACAGAAATTTCACGGGATACTTCGATCTCGAAACAGTCGAAATCCTCAAAGGACTGTTCAACAGGTTTCCGATGTGTCCGATTTTGTATAATGACAAAGGTGAAAAGGCCTTAACCATAAAATTCAAACCGGTATACTCGGTAGCAGTGTTTGGGGAGCTTCTGTCATACATAGATGGCCTCCTTGCCCTCATGTTCCTGCTGAAAGAAGACGGGTCCCAGGAACTCCTGAAGTATCCCATCAGAAAATCAATTCTGACAGCTACAACAAGGGTATTTATCGGAGGGTATTTCAACCCGCAGGCACTGAATATGGACGAGTTGTCCCTGGTTGAAAAACTGTCCAGGGCTCAAATAAAGGCATTGGTAGATGATTTAAACGAACAGATAAAGGAACAGCTTCAAAAGACTGAAAACCTGTGGAGCATAGGCAAAACATACAGATCCACCCGCCAGGCCATAGACTGTGCACTGGGCCTGCTTGGGGAATCGATAGGTGATCTGATGCTTTCAGTCGAAAATTCCGGCGCATTGAGCAACCTGTTGTTCACTTCGGATCAAACCTGAGCTGAATTATTTTAATCCCGCAATCCGGAGCATAATTTCAAGATGGTCAATAAAAATAAAAAAACTCCAAAATTTGTCTCAAGCGAAGAACTTGCTTTTCTATCGGAGCAGATGAACAAAAAGTATATTGCCTATCTGACAGATGGAAAATCGTTCAAAATAGACGCAAGGCTTGAAGACAACGGCGTTTTCGTAACCACTCTGCTTAAAAACCCCGACGACTCCTTTTACTATCCGGTCGAGGCCAGGGTGGATTTCAGGAAAGAGGGGCTTACTCCCTATGAAGCCGGCCTCTTTCTTATCGATTATATTGATATCTATTTCGAGGAATATTTGACTGAAACGGATATTCTGACTCTGCCGATCGATTGGACTCTGCACAGCTATGACGCTGTCGATTTTCACATAAAGGGACAGATCCTGAATCTGAAATTGGAGCGAATGGCCGACGAGCTTATCAATTCCAGTATAAAAAAATAATTAGTCGCTGGCGCGAAAGCGCCAGCAGACGTATCCTGGCAAGCGAAGCT
>JADFZC010000626.1 GCA_015232735.1 Oligoflexales bacterium
AAATTGACGGTAGTTGGGTATTGAACAACGAACACTACTGGACCCAGCAGCAGGCGGGGGGCAACGCCCAGACCGCTGAAAGCGTCAACGGCCAGCCGCAGCAGGCATACACAACCTATCAGATCCCGATGGGAGGAAATTATCAGACTGGCAGCAACAATAATTCAGGGACAACGGCAACAGCGCCTGATGCCGTGACACCGCAGATTGTCCAAAAGCCAGTTAACTTCAGTGCCGGCATGCCGTCCGGAGCAGGCAGCCAGACTGTGCCTGCAAACGCGATCCCGACACCACCCCAGACAGTGAGCGTCGGCCAGGAAAATTACTGCCGGCTAAACAATCCCCAGGGGCAAACCTGCCAGGAGGCGGGAGTCGACTCAGGTGAATACTGTATTTCTGGACTAAGATGGGGATGCATAGGCGGATGCGCCGTTGTGGTCGGATCCTGCACTCAATACTGATAGAAACACATTTCTGACCAGGATTACGATCAGGTAATGCCTGAGGCAATGTGCATTCTCTGTTCGGGGCCACCAATCACCGGCATAGCCTTTGCTCTCACCACTGGCCTTGACACGATCCTGCACTTTAAAATATATTAATATGTTTTCTTTTTTAAATATGATATGCATCAACACAAAATTTTCCGTTTTATATACGGTGATACAGGTACGGGTTCCGTCATTGGGCCCCGGTTATGCAAAGGTTTATTGCCTGACAGATTAGCTGAATCAGCCAGCGTCAAGCAATCAGAGGAGGTCTCCGTGAAATTATCCATAATGAATATTTATCTGGCATTGTCATTGTTCGTCTGTTCATCACAAGGCTCGGCCTCTCCGCCGGAACTCTCCTACAGGGGCAGGATATCAACGGGAAGCCCCGGCTTCCTTTTCCTCGACAAAAAGGATGCTGACACGCCCTATCAGCTTTTCATAACATCTTTTGGTGTATTAAGCGGCGATGCGGTGAAATTTGTGGCCGACGTGAGGGGCTACATTTCCGGAAATTATGCGGAAGGGGCAAGAGTCCTGACAGACAAGGTCACCTGGCCAAATGAAATTCTCAGGGCCCCCCAAGAAGTTTTTGGAGATGACTGTTTCACTATCGCCGGAGGATTCCTGGTTCCAACCAAATCCACAGGCATGATAGGCCTGTATGATAAAAATCAAAAGACACTTGTATCTTTGACCAAATCGAAAAGCGGATATTTTTACCACCGCGTTGTATGGGCTGACATGAACGGGGATGGAAAGCTCGACATCCTGACCGCAAGGGCCACAAGACCAATCTTTGGAACGGCGGGCGGAGAACTGATATGGCTGGAACAGCCGAAAGACTCCCGTCAGGTACCTTGGAGGGAACATGTGATAACAAAGGGTCCTGATGTCAATTTCGTCTATGAAGATATCGATGGTGACGGCGCAAATGAGATCATCGCCGCCCAGTTTTTCACAAAGAGACTTGCCATCCTGTGGAAAGACGGGGTTGCGTGGAAAACAAGAATCATAGATGACGCAATAGGAAGCCCTTTCGACGTTCAGCTTATCGATCTCAACCATGACGGAAAAAAGGAGATACTTGTCACAAACCACGAAAATGTGGAAAGCGCCTCAGGGGTTTTCGCTTATGAAATACCCTCTGACATAAAACACGCAGCGTTCAGGAAGCATGTCATACTTCAAGGGATAAAAACCCTGGAGCCAGGTTTTGGAAAAGGGTCTCCCGGACGTGCGGCGGCCTTCTATCCATACTCGGACGATCTCGGAAACAAGCCATATATTGCGGTTTCAGGAGACGGTGCCCAAAAGGCCTTCATGCTCATGCCTGCAACAGACAGGACTGATGACTTTACCTATATCCCTCAGGTGATAATGTCTGTAAGCAAGGGACCCGTTGGTCAGATAGCCATCTCGGATGTCGACGGCGATGGAAAGGCTGAAATATTCATCCCCGCCTATGGAGAGGACAGAATAGACATTTTTACCGTCAATGGAAACGGCAATGGCTCTTAATCCGGTTTTTTAGGCCTGTCCTTCTCAGGAACATTCTTATAGACATCATCATATTTTTGTGAGCCGTCCATTATAACGGTATCGACCATGTTTTCCCTGGTCACCAGAACCGGATCCAGGAAAAAACTGGGGACATCCTTCTTTCCGTTGTTGATGGTGCCGTTGGATTCAACGCTTGATCCCATGGCTACGTTGTATGCCACCTCCGCTGCTCCATAGCCCAGATTTTTTGTGGATTTGTATATGGTTCCCGCTATCGTCCCCTCCACTATGTTCTGACAAACCTGCAGATCCCCGTCCTGACCAACCACCTCCACCTTCCCCGCGAGACCTGCCTCCCCAAGTGCCTTGACAATCCCCATGGCCACACCGTCGTTGGCTCCTATAATGCCGTCAATCTTCGTACCGGGATTGCCTTTCATCCAATCCTTCAGATTCTGATATGCATTTTCCGACAGCCAGTTATCCGTATATTTGTCAAATATCAGGTTGATCTCACCTTTATCCACCTTTTCGTTTATTACCTCCATTGATGCATCGTGGAATATATGTGCATTATTATCTTTTGGATTGCCTCCGGCATAACCCAGATTGCCCTTCTTTATTCTGTCCGTTATAAACTCCGCCTGCATCCTTCCAACTTTTTGTCCATC
>JADFZC010000627.1 GCA_015232735.1 Oligoflexales bacterium
ATCCTTGAGATAGCCATGAAACGAGCCCTTGTTTCCTCCTGCGAGATAATCGTCATATGAAATTGTTCCGCAGAGCTTCTCACCCCCTGTCAGAGGATTGACAATCACGTTGGTATACATCTGCAGCATATTGAGAGGGCCTATGGATACGGGGTCGAAGCTGTCCACAACCAGGCTTTTTCCCTTTTTTTCAAATTTGATCCTGGGATCGTTTATTTTCGTCCCGGGATGAAAGTGCGCCGAAGTCACGCCAAACTCGTTGATGGAAGCCGAAGAAACAGTAGCACTGTTCCAGAACCAGACTATCTTGGCTCCGTTGTCCATTTTTTCCCTGGCCCATTTCGGAAGCGCAATATTCCCGGCTCCCACCATCTCAAGCGCTATGGTATCGAACTGCTCCAGAACCTTCGTGTCTTTCTCGACATCGCTCAGGCTGAGGCGGGTTATGTTCAAACCGGCGGCGTCAAATGTCACATCGGACTTTGTTACAAGGGCGATAGCCTGACTTGGAACGCATGTCGGAGTCGGAGTTGGCGTCGGATACGGAGTAGGCTCAGGCTCCCTCTTTGTCGTATCCGAAGATCCGTCTTCCGTGGCGCTGGTGTTTTCATTTATGTAGGAGGTATTGGCTGCAGCGGCCTCGGGGGGCTTTTGAGCCTCTGTTTTTTGAGACTTCGTATCATCAGTTGCTTTCGATGTCTTTTCCTCCTCTACCACCTTCTTTTCCACATCTGCAGGGCTGACATTACTATTTTCAGTGGGAACCGGGTTTCCAGCAGGATTTTCCGCGGCTGGACTTTTTGATACATCCGAGCTTTTTTCCGTCGCAACCGGATTACGAAAACTTGTGACATTTTTTTGCTCCGAGCATCCTGAAAATACGAGCACTTGAAACAAAACAAGAATGGAAAGGCATGAAAAATTCTTGTTGATGACCATCTATTTCCTCCACCTGACTATGAAAAAAGATTTATTAATCCAGTTAAAACAAAATAAATAAATATCTTTTAATCAAGATGCTGATTTTACGTCCCTGAAAATGAACTCTGGAACCTTCCCTGAGATTTATGGCAGTAGTAATTTAAGATATCGTTTTTTTATATCGGCGGATTATGCCCAAAAATTTAATGAATCTCACTTCCAGAAATATATCAACAAGTTGCTTTGCGATTTTTTAATTCAACATCTGCGAGACTCTTTATCTTTTGAGCAAGATATTGTTGCAATGGAAATTTATCGAGCAAAACACGCTAATTACATATCAGACCGCAGATTTTTTTCTTTGCGGGCAGCGTATTTTTTTTTAACCATGGGAAAAAATATGATTCTTTCAGAATTTCATCCAAACCTTTTTTTCATCCACGCTGTTTTTGACATTCCCGCTGATGCCCGGAAGTGGCATATGCCTGTTATGATTTACTTTAACAATCAGATATTTGTATACCATTTTTGGAGCGGATTTTGCAGGAATTTTACTTATAGTCCCAGAAATATTCTTTAACAGTTATCGGAGAAAAATGTTTTGACGGCTTTGAATTTTTTTTCAAAAAATCTATACATTTCAATTTTTCTTTCTGCATGCTTCCTTCAATCATGCAAAAACTCGCAGGAATACGTAAGTATGCGCAGTGAAGGCGCGGTCCATTCAAAAAACAGCCATGACAACAACAGCGCGGCCGGATTGCCGGAAAATGAAGATGATTCAGTTGGTGCAGAAAATTTCATCGAAAAAAAGGAAGAGATTACAGATCCAGAGGGCAGCCAGATTCAAAGCCCTGGTGTCATTGGATCGGTAATAAAATCGGGTGCCCCACAATCATCCGCAAATAACGCACCCGCAAATATCACACCCGCAAAAAAAATAGAGGAACTCGAAATGATAAGCCGCCTTGATTGGGACGGAATATCATTCGCCGATGACAAGGACTTTCAAATAGTTCCAAAGGAATAGGGGGTAAAGATGGCTACACTGTTAAAAACTGGTGAAATGGCATCGCCATCCGTTCTTTTTGTCGTTTCATTCATGCTGCTTTCCTGCGGGCCTGACCATGCAGTGCATCGTCCTGGCTCTTTTCGGGTGAATTCGGAAGACCTTTCCATTTTATTGAAAAAGGGACGCATATTTGCTGTTGCTGATGCGGTGAGGGCAAACGAGACTCTGCGCCTGGCTGATGATAATTCTGACTGCATGATCCTTGAAACGCAAAAGGATATGGCGACGGGAAAGATCCTGCGGGAGATTTACAGCAACACGAAAATGCCACCTCTGCATGAGGCTTATGTTCCAAATTATCTAAAAGGTTTTTTCGATAAAAGATCTTCAGAGTTCGGTATCACAGGCGATGAACTTTATCCTTCAGAAAATTTCACCGTAAGACATTCTTCAACTCTTGTATCTTTTTTCCTGGATCGAAAATTCAAAGGCATTCCAGTGAGAAATGCCTTTATTGAAGCAGTTTTTCAAATCGATGACAATGGGATGCTTCATCTTCGTGAAATATTGAACCGCAGCTACGGGAAGATCGGAACTGAACCGGATCAGACGGATTCAGCGCTTCTTATGACGGATGTCGATTTTTCAGACGACCTCGGTCAGGTTTCAGCGTTAGCCAGAAGACGGGTAATTCTTCCCATATTAAAAGGCCCAAATACCTATGAGTTTA
>JADFZC010000628.1 GCA_015232735.1 Oligoflexales bacterium
ATTCAAAAAAAGGCAGATTTTCTCAAACACTGTTCCAGTAGCGGATATGCGGGGCTTAGTTTGACGTTCTCCGGCGGTCTTATGGAACTCCCAATAGCGGATACCTCTTGGCAATACATATCCACTCTAGAGTCTATCACACGCGAAAATATCAGCGTAAAAGCCGGCAGTTTTGACACTCTCCACCTTAAGCTGCGCAAGGAGCCTGGCGGCCCAGAAGATGGTGGGCCGATTTCTAATGATCTATGGTTAGTTGGCAATGGTATGGGCGAACGCCTGATCAAATCAAATTTTAAACTGGAAGGATCTGTTAGCTTGCAATCGACTCTGGAACTGACAAACTGCATAATTCCATAAAATAAAAACATAAGGACTTGTGTGTGATGTTATTTGAGATTCAGGGATTTAAAATAAAAGACGAAATTTGTCGCAGCTCCATCTCGGTAATCTACAAGGATATATGCCCAAGAAATATATTGTATAAAACAAGTACAAATGAACTCAAAATCATTGACTTCAATATCGCCAGTGATCTTACCAGGGATGTTTGCAAGTCAAGTTATCACAAACTCGAAGGCTCTCTTGATTATATGTCTCCCGAGCAAACAGGCCGGTTGAAGATGTGTTTAAAATACAGGGTGTTTCTACCATGAGCATTGAAATTAAAGGATTTAAAAACATTTCGGAGATAGCGACAAACGAAAAGTTCAATGTCTTTCGAGCGATAAGAGAGAGTGACAGTAAAGCAGTTGTCCTGAAGATTCTCAGGAACGGCCAACCATCCGCAAGGGAGCTGGCATCTGTTCAAAAGGAATACTCCATAATAAGTCTCTTCAATTCTGACAGAATAGTCAAATGCTTTGATTTGACGAAAGAGGGCCACAGGCCGGTTCTGGTACTGGAGGATTTTGGAGGAAAGTCTCTTGATAAACTTGTTTTAGGTGACAGGGGCATGTCGCTTGATATCTTTTTCAAAATTTCTCTGGGTGTACTGAGGTCTTTGACCGATATACATGAAAAATCTGTTATTCATAAAGATATCAGCCCTGGAAACATACTCTTCAATTCGGATACAGGTGAAGTTAAAATATGCGATTTCAACATATCGGTAGAGGTTTCCCATGAGAATAGTGAAATAAATAGAAAAGGAGCGTTGGAAGGAACTCTTAACTATATTTCTCCGGAGCAAACTGGAAGAATAAACTGTTCAGTTGATTATCGCAGCGACTATTATTCCCTGGGAGCGACTTTTTTTGAACTTCTCACAAATGAAAGGCTATTCACCGCTGACGATTCAATTGGACTCATACATTGCCATATCGCGAAGAGCCCCAGACGGGTGGATCACCTCAACAGGAACATTCCCCCTGTCATCGGTGATATCATTGACAAGCTTCTCAGCAAATCTGCAGAGAACCGTTATCAAAGCTCATCCGGCATTATCCATGATCTGGAACGATGTCGTGATGAGTACGATAAAAATGGTATCATATCACGTTTCGAAATCGCAGCTCGGGATATATCCGAACGATTCGAGATTCCCCAAAAACTCTATGGAAGGGATGCAGATCTGGCAAAAATTTTCGAAGTATTTGAAAGATCCCTGAAGGGCAGTAAGGAGATTCTCACAGTAAAGGGTTTTTCAGGTGTTGGCAAATCTGCCTTGATAAATGAACTGTACAGGTCAATTTTTGAAAAAAAAGGATTTTTCATCAAGGGAAAATATGATCAATTTGCAAAAAATATTCCTTATAGCGCAATGGCACAGGCGTTTTCATCTCTTTCAGAACAACTTCTCAATGAAAACATCGAGAAAATCGAATCAATAAAAGAAGATCTTAAAAAAGCACTTGGTCCAAACGGACAGGTCATAGTTAACATATCAGAAAACATGGAAAAAGTGATCGGAAAACAACCCGGACTTGAGGCTCTGAACCCTGGTGAGGCCCAAAACCGCAACAGAAATACCATACTCGATTTCATCAAGGTTTTCGCGAGGCCGGAACACCCGCTTGTAATTGTGCTTGACGATCTGCAGTGGGCCGATATTGCCACCCTTAATCTCATCGAAGATATGATGAAAGATAACAATTTAAAACATTTTCTATTGATCATCGGATATAGAAACAATGAGGTTAAGGAGGGTGATCCCCTAAAACTGGCGCTGGATCATATAGCAGATAATATGAAGATAACAGAACTGCTTCTTGAGCCTCTGTCAGAACATGCGGTGTGTCAGATCGTTTCTGATACTCTTCACAAGGACCTTTCCGAAGTGGCCGATCTATCAAATCTCATTTTCCTGAAAACCGAAGGCAATCCTTTCTTTTTAAATGAATTTTTTAAAAATCTGCATGTCGAGGGTCTGGTTTATTTTGATCGTCAAAAAGAGTGCTGGAACTATGAAATTGCAAAAATAGCAGGGGTAAAAATAATACAATGGATAGAAGAAAGTTCGTACAAATGACTCAAAGAAGCTTCAACTAGCATAAATGCAAGAGATAGTCCATAGATGCAGCTTAAGGCAATTAGCTCAATGTTTTCTTTTCCAATTAATGAACAAAACAGTATGGTTGCAACAATTGGCAACAAAGCGACTCCATTCGCAAAGACTGCAATGGGAATACTTTTTTTTTCATTGGAGAATATAACGCCTATTA
>JADFZC010000629.1 GCA_015232735.1 Oligoflexales bacterium
ATGGCATTCGTTATTGCGGCATCAAGCTGGCTGACTGTTGTTCCCTCCTTGTTTATCCAGACAATGCGCACGACATTGGCTCCCGTCTTGGCCATCTCGCTGAAGACAGGAAGTCCATCCCTGGGGGTTCCCTCCCAGTCTGTCCAGCAGGTCATATGATTATATCCCCGCAATATGACCTTTTCACCGCAACTGTCGTATAAAAACCTGCCGTCGGTTTTCATGGTATCTTTAGCCACAACGACGGAAGTCGGTGTTGGAGCTGGTTCTTTTGTTACCGGAGGCTTCGGTGTGGGAGAGGTCTTCTGTGAAGAGGAGTTGCTGGATGAAGGCTCCGGTATTGGAGGATTTTCCTGTTCCGGGGATTTTCCTTCTGTAACTGTCTGACTTTGAGGCGTCTCCTGTACCATGGATTTGTCATTTGAATTTGTTTGAGTCTGCTGAGTTTCCTTGGATCCGGACTTAATCTCCCCACTGGAACCTGCCTGGGAATCAAAGGCATCTGATGCGGCGGACCTGTTGGTGCTTCTTGAGCTTTTTTCCGATTTGTCATCACAGGAAGCAACGAATGAAGTTACATATATGAACGATAGCAAAAAAAACAGACGACTGCTTGAATCCCTTTTTGCATCCATAAGTTATGTCCTTATATCTATTTGCGTTTTGTTTAAAGTTTTCTATATTATATATCGGAATGTCGGAAACGAAACTTTATTCATAAAACCAGGGGCTGATAATGTTAAGAATCCTGGGCGGTTACCTCTGTTTATTCGGCTGATTCGACACCCGGCCAGTCGGCGCTGGGTTTACCCGGGCCTTCTTTGGGTACGTGTGATTGGTCAAGGCCGGCCTTGGCTCTCATGATCTGTGATGAGAGTTCAGCTGTCTTCTTATTGAGGACCTCCTTCATATGCACGATTTCCGTCGATTCATCCTCGATGCTTTTTGCCACCCTGCCTATCGTCGGAAATCCGTAATTGAAAAGCGTTCCCTTCATCTGGTGAGACAGTCTGCTTAGTCTTGTAAAATCATTTTCAACAAGGCTCGATTCGATATTCCTGAGCCTCACAAAAAGCCCTTCGACAAATTCGGGAATGAGAGGAGCCGCCCTCGGATCGCTCATCAACGTGGATACTATCGGCGAGTTGCGATCCATGGATATTTTTGGTGATGGCCTGGGACTTTCGTTTGCCTGGGAGAAAAAAGCCTTCTCATACTCCTTTTTGTTCTGATGATGAAACAGTATGGTTTTTATCAAAAGGTTCAGATCGATAGGTTTTGACAGATAGTCATCACATCCAAGGGCAAGGCATCTTTCCCTCTCACCCCTCATGGCATGAGCCGTGAGGGCAATTATCGGCTTTTTGAAACCCATCTGACGAAGCTGCATTGTAGTCTCATACCCATCCAGTTCAGGCATCTTCAGATCCATTATTACGGCGTCGCAATGGTGATTCATGGCCCTTTCGATGCCTGCCCTGCCGCTTTCGGCGAGTATGACGTTTGCGCCGCTGCTTTCAAGATAGTGCTTGTAAATAATGCGGTTATCCTTGCAATCCTCCACGATGAGGATGGTGATTCCCGAAACATCCATTTCGGCGGCGTCCGGCCTGCAGACCTTCCTTTCAGGGCTGTAGGCCGGACCGATGATCTTTTTCCCGTCCTTGAGGTCACCGCAGCTCACGAAGAACCTGAAGGATGAACCGCGTCCGAACTGGGAATCGAGGAGGACGATATTTCCGCCGAGCATTCCGGATATTCTTTTTGATATTGCAAGGCCCAGACCGGTTCCTCCAAAGTGCTTCTGTACATAGGGGCTTGCCTGCTGGAACGGCTGGAATATCAAATCGTGATACTCCTTTTCTATGCCGATGCCGGTATCTGTGACTGTAAACTCAATCATCTTCTCATGCTTGTTTGGGGGGTAGGATGTCACCTTGATATCCATCCTGATGCTTCCATTGAGGGTGAATTTGACGGCATTTCCAAGAACATTCACAAGAATCTGCCTCAGCCTTTTGGGATCTGTCTCTATCTGCTCCGGTATATCGCCTATGTACTCGATCTTGAGGTCAAGGTTTTTAGCCATGATTTCGTTTCTGAAAAGGTCTATGCATTCGCTGACGAGATCAGTCACGCATATTTTCATTCTGTCGATTTCCAGAAGACCCGCCTCGATTTTGGAGAGATCCAGAAAGTCATCGATGAGATCAAGAAGATGCGCCCCGTTTCTTCTTATGCCTTCAATGCACGACACCTGTTCGGAGGCAATGGGATTGTGGCCTGAAAGAAGATCCGCGTATCCTTTTATTGCACCGAGAGGAGTTCTCATCTCGTGGCTGATATTTGCAATAAGCTGGGTTTTCATCTTGTTTGCCTTTTCGGCGGCCTCCTTTGCCTTTTCAAGTTTCACCTGCATAAGTTTGCGTTTGTAGTTGTCCCTGAAAAGAAGCCACATTGTCACTGTCAGGCATATGGAAAGGGCGGAGCATGTGGTCAGAAGAATCCAGAAGTATATGTCGAAGGGTTCCCTTGGACTTGTAATCCTGACCGTCAGTTTTGTCCTGTTGAGAAGAAGCAGCGAGGTTGTGCTCGATATTTCGGAATAATCTTCTGTTTCCGGGTAGTGCATCGCTATGGTGTTTTTGTGGCTGTCG
>JADFZC010000630.1 GCA_015232735.1 Oligoflexales bacterium
ATATCAGAATCATTTCGGAATCATCGAGAGCCACCCACGATAAGGGATTTGATACGATTGACACCGTCTATAGTGATATCGCCACTGGTGAGGCATATCTCCTTCTGGATAAACCTAAAGAGGCTTTGCCGTTTCTTAAAAGTGCCACAAAGCAAATTTTCAGGCATTTGCATAGAGTAACGTACTGCAATTATGCCCCGGTTCTGCTCTCTCAGGCCTTTACGAGATTGGGTAAACCTTTAGCAGGGCTCTTTGCGCTCATACTCACTATACCAAATTACATTTTTTCTGTCAGACTCTTTGCTTCGCAAACTCACTTTGCCTTTGGGGAAGCGCTGTTTGAACTAGGCTTCAAGGTATGGGGCATAAGAGTGATGGAAAGTGGAATACGAAAGGCAAAGGCCATGGGGTATGCCTCCATCGCTCATGAGCTGCGGCTTTCCCTTGCTGCATATGTCTTGTATGATGATCCTGAATATGCGGAAGATCTTCTTATGAGGTCAAAAAGTTTTTTTGAAAATAGAGGGTACTACTATTTTGTAGAAAAATGCGCGAAGTGTCTGACGGAATCGTCAAAATACAATCAGATGATATTCTCCGAATTGACTGAAGCAAGTGGTTCAACTGCATACACTGGCACTATAATTCGCGATATGCTTGAATCTGGAACGCTCCTTGAGATGTTCACCAAGTTGAGTGTCATCAATGACCTCGAAGATCTTCTTAAAACTTCAATAGAGACAGCATGCAGCATATCCGGAGCCGATCATGGGGTAATTTTTATAAAAAAAGGAGATAAATGGGTTCCAAAAATGGCAAGGAATATTGCCTTGAAGGGAGACTCCCTGACCCAACTCTCCGATCAGCTCGATCTCTCCTATCTTGATCAGGCTTTTTCTCAAGATTTGACAAATATTATGGTGAGGAAGACATCCCAAACCACAAATTCAGTTGCCAAATCGGTCATGATTCTTTCCCTTAGACATCTGATCGAGACGAACGGCCTGATGTATCTTGGCAGCAGTACAATCTCGAATCTCTTTGACGAGAGAAGCCGAAACCTTTTAGGGCCTCTGGGAACTCAGGTGGCCATAAGCATTCAGAACTTCAATCTTCTCGAAGAAACCAGGCTGGCAGGAAACGAAATTCAAAAACTGAATAACCAGCTCAATCTTCATATCGAACATGTCGAAACAGTTGTTAAGGAGCGTACTGAAACGATCAATACAATTCTTGATCACGTCGATTCAGGATTTCTTCTTCTTAATCGCAAGCGAAAGATTGAACCGGGTTACTCCAAATCATGTGAAAAATTATTTGGAAAAGAGATACGGGAAAAACTGGATCTGGCTGAGGTTCTCCATCTTAACGGCAATATCAGGATTGTGTTTGAGGCTGCAATCGATCAAATATTTGAGGACATTCTTCCTGAAGAGATCACTCTTGGGCAACTGCCTAAAAGTTATAAGGTTTACGAGCGCATATTGACCATTTCCTCGTCGCTCGTGAGGGATCAGGATAAAATTCCCAAGGTCATTCTTTTTACGATTATAGATGAAACCAATCTTCATAAAGCTCAGACCGAGACAAGAAACAATCTCACTTTACTTCATATCCTGAAACATTCAGATGCATTCAGAACTTTTTTAAAGGATTTTAAGATACAGATAGATAAAATGAGGGAATGCCTTGAAAAAGGGAAAATTGAGGAATTAAGGCTTATACTCCACACGTTAAAGGGAAATGCGTCCTCATTTTTTCTTGATGATATCGTCAAGAAAATAGATCAAACGGAAAATAATATATTAATAGAAAATGAAGATATTGATAGTATTGAAAATACACTTATGAATTTTATAACAGTCAATAATTCAGCGCTGCACCGGGCTTTGGAGAGGACAGAGAAGACATACGAAGTTACTGCTGGAAGTATTATGGCCCTCTATGAAAAATCGATCCGAACCGATTCCATCCTGAATTTCAGAGAATGGCTTAAAAATTGGCTCTACGACATCCAGACAGTACCCATCTCAGAACTCATAGCTCCGATCAGGGACTCGGTGGTTCGGATAGCCGAAAGTCTCAATAAGAAAGTGGCATTTGAGATCATGGGCGAAAATATCCGAGTTAATCCCGATTACATGTCTGAGATTCTTAGCAATCTTGTTCATCTACTTCGAAATTCAATCGATCATGGGATTATATGCAAATCTTCATCAGATCCTAACATAATAGATGGAATTGTGAAGCTCCATTTCATCGACACCCATAAGAGCATCATTATCAGGATAGAAGACAATGGCCGGGGCCTTGATATCGAAAAGCTGTCGAAAAAGGCTATCGAAAAAAACATAATCACCCATTATGAACTTTCCATGATGTCTGAAGAAGAAAAGAAAAATCTAATATTCTTAGAGGGATTGAGCACTAAAGAATCTAAAACCGCGATATCGGGGTATGGCCTTGGCATGGCCGCAATAAAGCGTATTGTTGAAAAAAGAAACGGAACAATAAGCATTTACCTTCCAGCTCAAGGAGGAGTTTGCTTTGAGATAGAAACCCCAAAATATGATGAATACATAAATGTTTTTGTAGCACACCTATAAGAGCCTGTTGAAAAAGCCATGACTCGGCGTTGCTCGTCGTCGGAAAATCCT
>JADFZC010000631.1 GCA_015232735.1 Oligoflexales bacterium
GCCAAAATATTCAAACAGTTTGACAAGACCGAAAACACATCCTGGCCTAAGTTCAAAAACCATGAGATAATTTCCAATAAATTTGAACGAGGGTTTCTTCAATGGTTATGTCCAGATTCATTTCATTCATGATCGCCGCTTTCCTGATGAGCTTCCTCATGCACTACTACGTATGGCACAGGGTCATTAAGATAACGGCGCTCCCGCGCATGATTTTCCTGACTTTCAGCGGTATCATCTGGTCCCTGTTCATCGCCCTTCCCCTCTCCATGGGAATAGGCCGCTATTTCTTTTCAAGCGATACGGGCTTTTTCGTTCTCAACCTGTCATTTATCTGGCTTGGCATACTTTATTTTCTCGTCATGGTGCTTTTTATTTTTGAATGCGTTTATTGGGCATACTACATTCTTTTCCGTATCCTGGACCTTTCGTTTCTCGAAAAGAAAATGTACCTGATAGTAAAAAGAGTCTTTGCCATATCCTCAGTTCTCATCGCAACAATCGGGGTATCATCCGGTATCCATGAGGTTCGAAAAGACGTCGATGTGAAACAGGTAAAGGTAAAACTGCCGCGTTTCCCGGAAAGCCTGGGCGGATTTAAAATCATTCAGATATCCGATTTCCACATCGGCATGCCGCTTTCAAAAAGAGACACCGTCGAAACTGTCGTAAAAAAGATAAACGATCTGAATCCTGATCTTGTGGTGCTTACAGGAGATATCGTGGACGGCAGCGTCCCCACGCTAAAGGACATAGTGGCGCCCATCAGAAACCTGAAGACAAAATACGGCGTTTTTCTTGCTACCGGCAATCATGAATATTACGCTTCCGCACCCGACTGGATAGATGAGTTTTCCTCTCTCGGAATCAGGATGCTTCTAAATGAAAGCATCGTCATTGGAAACCAGGGCGCCGCTTTCGAGCTGGCCGGAATTCCGGATTACAACGCTGACAAAATCATGAAAACTCACGAGGTCGATCTCGGCAGGACTTTCAAAGATCATAATCCGGATCTTACGACGATACTTATATCCCATCAGCCAAAGATAATATACGACCTTGACAAATATGATGTGGGACTTGTCCTTTCGGGCCACACCCATGGCGGACAGATATGGCCATGGGGTCTGCTCGTTCACCTTACCCAGCCCTATATCAAGGGGCTTCATAAATATAAAGGGAGAACCCAGGTCTATGTGAGTCAGGGAACCGGCTACTGGGGGCCGCCGATGAGGATCGGGACAAAAGCGGAAATAACCTTGATTACGATTGACAGGGGTGAGCCTCCGGACTGCGGGGAAGAGAAAGATAATTGCGATGGCAGTTGACCAGATCCATCTCTGGACACCCCCCGAGGCATCCCGCAAATTGCCTGCAACCCGAACATATCTGATTTTCACCCCTTCTTTTGTCCATCTTTTTTCTGAAAGACTGCGCAAGACTTCCGTTCCAAATGGCAGAAAGCCCCTCCTCCCTGAGATTTCCCAGCTTTTGCCGAGGAAGAAAAGTGCACGGTATGACATCCAGACCGGTGCTGATGCCGATGCTTCCCCTTAAAGCCGAACAGCCCTCGAGAAGATCCTGATCGCCAAATTCAAACTCCTCGTCTATTCCGACAATGCCCGGAGTCAGACAGCAGTCGTATCCAACCCTGGTCTGTCTTGAAAGGGTGACAAATGCGTCCCTGAGACTAATATACACAGAAGAAGGCAAAAGCACGGAAAGCGGACTGTTGAAAGACTTTCCCCTGCCAACAGCCTTGTAAGCCAGAAAGATGACCCCATAAAGCCCTCGAAGAGACTGGCAAAAACGGACAATTTCACTGAGCTCGTCAAAGTTCTCCCGGCTCAGGGTAACCTGGATGACAAGAGGTATGCCGGCTTCAATCAGTCTCAGTGCGCAGTGTCTGAACCTTTCAAAACCAAGCCGTCTTCTTTCCTCAAAACGCCGTCCCACCCCCTCCATGCTGAGTCCAACGGCGCCGCAGTAATTTCGAAGCATGGGAATCATGTCTTCGGACAGAAGGGAGCTGTTTGTCGTGAGGTTGGAAATGATACCCTTTTCCCTTGAGAGTCTGAGAATTTCGTGAATGTCGGGATGCGACAGGGGCTCACCCCCGCCGACAGCCAGCTGGCAGACACCTGCCTGGCTTAGCTCGTTCAGCACAAGCTCTATATCCGAAAGCCCGACGTGCATTCCATCTTGGGTCGATGAAGCGTAGCAGTGCGGACACATCTGGTCGCATGCAGAGGTTATCTGAAAATCTGCAAGCGTCGGGGATGAGAATACGGGAAAACCGTACCCTGGAAATCCCTCTTTGCAAAAATCCCTTTCCGCCACTTTCCGTTTTTTCCTGATATCAATCAGGCGGCCAAGTGATTTTGCCAGTCTATACTGTCTCAGGTTAAGCGGCCTTGCCTCTCCCCACAAATACGGGACCGCGAAATCATAAGCCTCTTTGTCCAGTTCAATCTGCGTTGCCGAGACAGGATCAAATATTATTCCGCCAAAAGCTTCCCTCCTGAGGATGACGGGCATGTCCCTCATGTCCTCGCAATTTTCAAACACCCTTGTCCCCTATCTGTTTTTTATTTTGTTAATCACCTTCTTTATCAACTTTTCAAATATGAACAACAGGACTACAATACTCCCGATA
>JADFZC010000632.1 GCA_015232735.1 Oligoflexales bacterium
CAAATCTTGCGAAAAAGAGTATGCCTGCAGTGGTTAATATCTATACAACCAAGATTATTCGTTATTCCCCTTATGAACAGGACGAGCTTTTCAGGCGCTTTTTTGAGGACTTCATGGGTCGTCGTGGTGCACCTTTTCCTGGAAGGGAGCGGGGACCGGATCAGGGTCCAGGGCAGAGGCCGGAGCAGCAGCGCCGGATGCAGCAGGCACTTGGGACAGGGTTCATTATTGATTCTTCCGGAATCATCCTTACAAATAACCATGTTATTGCAGAAGCTGATGAGGTAAGGATCGTTCTTGGAGAAGACGAGAAGGATGAAGGGATCGAGGCCAAGATTATCGGTACCGACCCGAATCTGGATGTCGCGCTTCTCAAGATTAAAACCTCCAAAAATCTGACTGCGCTTGAACTTGGTGATTCCTCAAAGACAGAAATTGGCGACATGGTTATTGCAATAGGAAATCCTTTCGGACTTGGTCATACAGTAACCCAAGGAATCATCAGCGCCACGGGACGCAGTTTCCCAAACGCCGCTTTCAGCGAGTATCTTCAGACTGATGCCTCGATCAACCCTGGAAATTCGGGTGGACCTCTTATAAATACGGAAGGCAAGGTGGTCGGGATCAATAATTTCATACTTGCAAGCGGACAGGGGCTTGGTTTTGCGATTTCCATTAATTCAGTTAAGAATGCCATTGAGGATCTCAAGGAGGGAAAACAGGTGAAGCGGGGTTACATAGGAATTGCCCCTGCGGATCTCACAAAACAGCTTGCCGAAGAAATGAGTCTCAAGGACATGAACGGCGTTCTTGTTACTGATGTCACTGAGGGTGAACCTGCCGACAAGGCTGGTATTAAACCATATGATGTGATTATTGCAGTAAATGACAAGTCTGTGAGTGATGCAAAAGGTTTGATAAGGCTCGTGTCGGCAATCAAGCCTGGCAATGAAGCGAAGATCAAGGTAATTCGTGAAGGCAAGGAAATGTTATTTACAGCGACAGTCAGGGAGCGTCCTGGTGAACAGTCCATGCAAAAACGGCCTGAGGGCAGGGAGTTTTCGGGAATGTCTCTCAGTAATCTTACTCCCGATGTCGCAAGTCAGATAGGGGCTCCTAAAACCTTAAGGGGTGTGGTTGTCATGGGCATTGACTACGACAGCCCTGCTGCGAGGGTCGGGGTTTCAAGAGGAGATGTTATTGTCGAGGTAAACCGCATGCCTGTAAAGGATCTCAAGGATTTCGGGCAGGCTTTCAAAAAGAGAAAACAGAATCTTCTGAGGATTTTCAGGGAAGGGGTTTATAGAATCGTCCTTGTCAAGGAACGGTGAACGTTTATGATGGAATTCACTCAACCGGAAGAAAATCCTGAAGGCAAGAATAAGGCACTGGATATTTATTCCCGTGACCTGACCGCCCTTGCTGCCTCCCAGAAGCTGGATCCTGTTATTGGAAGGGACGACGAGATAAGGCGCGTGATCCAGGTTCTTAGCAGAAGGACAAAGAATAATCCGGTATTGATCGGCGAGCCAGGAGTCGGAAAAACCGCCATAGTTGAAGGTCTTGCGAGAAGGATATATGCCGGTGATGTGCCGGAGGGGCTCAAGAACAAACGGCTTGTGTCGCTTGATCTGGGCGCCCTGATTGCTGGCGCCAAGTTCAGGGGTGAGTTTGAGGAACGGCTCAAGGCCGTGCTCAAGGAAATCACTTCCTCAAACGGCATGGTGATTCTTTTCATTGATGAACTGCATACCCTTGTTGGGGCTGGTGCCACAGAAGGCGCCATGGATGCTTCAAACATGCTGAAACCGGCTCTTGCAAGGGGAGAGCTCAAGTGTATCGGTGCCACGACTCTCAAGGAGTACAAGAAACATATTGAAAAGGATGCCGCTCTTGAACGGCGTTTCCAGCCGGTTTTTGTTCCGGAGCCCAATGTTGAGGATACAATTTCGATTCTTCGCGGGTTGAAGGAACGGTATGAGATTCACCATGGAGTCACGATAAAGGATTCGGCGCTTGTTTCGGCTGCTGTTCTCTCGAATCGCTACATCTCGGACCGTTTTTTGCCGGACAAGGCGATAGATCTGGTTGACGAAGCGGCTTCGAAAATCAGAATGGAACTAGACTCCCTTCCTGAGGAGATTGATACTCTTGATCGCAGGATACTTCAACTCGAGATAGAAAAGCAGGCCTTGAAGAAGGAAAAGGACCCTGCTTCGAAGGAACGGCTTGAGAAAATTGACAGGGAACTGACTTCGATAACAGGAACACGTAATCAGCAGAAAACCGCATGGCTCAAGGAAAAAGAAGGCATTAAAAGGATAAACGAACTCAAGGGCCGTATTGAAAAAACGCGCTCGGATATGGAAGCTGCGGAGCATGCAGGGAATCTTGAAAAGGCGGCTGAGCTTAAATACGGGAGGCTGATCGCTCTGGAAAAGGAGCTTCGGGAAATTTCAGGACCGGCATCGCTTCTTCATCAGATGGTGGATGAGGCTGATATTGCCGAGGTTGTTTCAAAGTGGACAGGGATTCCTGTTACCAAGATGATGGAGTCTGAACAGAAGAAACTGCTTTCGATGGAGGAGCGTCTTGCGGGTCGTGTTGTGGGTCAGTCGCGGGCACTTTCCATGATTTCAAATGCAGTAAGGCGTT
>JADFZC010000633.1 GCA_015232735.1 Oligoflexales bacterium
GATAAGGTCTTCAGACTGGGAGAGATCATCGCAGGCTATTGTCTTGCACTCGACCTGTCCACAATGTCGGCCATGGCCAACGGCACTTTTGTAAAAGCCCACGAGAGATTGGGCCGAAACCGCCCCGCCAGCATTTTGAAAAAAGAGGATATTACCGCTTCCTTTGTCGAGAAGATCATTCGTCAAAGCGGGGGCGATATCCATATTGACACTATGGAAGTGCAAAATGACTTCAGCATGGGAGATTCAATCCTTGCCGAATTCACCTCAAGAAATGAGAACAAATTCATCGGCCTTATGGCTTTCAAAATGACAGGAAAACACGATCAAAGCCGGAAGGCTGTTTCCGAAAACATCATTGTGAAATCCAAACCCATGGATATTGAAGTAATCCATTTGAATCAAAAAATGGCCGGAATGTCTAACAGCAGACTGTCCCAGCTTATTGAGAAATATAAATTTCAAAATGAATCCCTGAGTTGCCACTTAAAGGAGATTGCCATCTACTCCCGGCAAAGTCCTCTCTTTAAGAAATATTCACCGCGTCTTTTCGGAATCGAGTCTGATCCAAAGCGCGAGGTTTTCATAATAGTTATGGAGCAGATAACAGACCCTGTAATCCTGGGAAAGGCGGACAGGCCGCATCTCTGGACAAGGCAGCATATTGAAGCCGCCATTTCCGGTATGGCGGAGCTTCACAGCATATGGCTCTGCAAAAATGAGGAACTTTTGAGGCAGCCGTGGATTGGCTTCGTTCACAATGCCCGTTCGATGGCCGAACAGAAAGAGATGTTCTTCGAGCTCATTAAACATGCATCCGTCGAGTTCCCGGAACTCATGACAGAAGATATTATGAGTTTTGACAATCGTCTGATCGAACATGTGGAGAGCTGGTACGCTGAATTTGATATGATGCCGAAGACCTTGATCCACAATGATTTCAATCCAAGAAATATTGCCTTGAGACTGGTGGATGGCAAACTCACCCTTTGCGCCTTCGACTGGGAACTGGCCACTATCCATGTTCCCCAGCACGACCTTTCTGAATTCCTGTCTTTTGTCATCACTGAACAGACTTCCGATGATGATATTTTCGATTACATTGAACTTCACCGCCAGGCACTTGAAAAGGCTGCCTCGGTGACGCTTGACCCTGCAATGTGGCGGAGAGGCGTAGAATTATCCTTGTATGATCTTGCAATCAACAGGTTCGCCATGTATTTAATGGCTCATAACTTTAGGGATTTCACTTTCCTCAAGAATGTAATCTCAAACAATTTCAGGCTGATTTCCTGTTTAAAAACAAAGTGATAGCATTAGAGTAGAAAGATTTTTTGGAGAAATTTTATGTTAAAACGCATTGCTCTTTACTTAAAGGAGATGTTTCCGCCGCACCATATGCTGCCATCCCTGCTTATGGCGCTTTCATTTTTTTGCGCCATGGCCAGGTTTCACCATTTCACCTTGACCTTATCAGCCATTCCCGTGCTGGCTACAATCAGTCTTCTCGTATTTGTACTTACGCTGAGGGTCATGGATGAATTCAAGGATTACGAGGATGATCTTGTAAACTTTCCTGAAAGACCGCTTCCCTCAGGACGCGTTAAACACGCCGATCTGAGGGTTCTGCTTGCCATCGTGATCCTGTCGGCCTTCCCCCTCAATCTACACAATAAAGCCATTTTTATCGCTGCCATGGGAGTTCTCGGATATTCGTTTCTGATGTTCAGATGGTTTTTTATGAAGGAGAGGATACGCTCGAGTCTCCCTCTTGCCCTGTATACACATAACCCGATAGTATACATTTATTTTGCTTATCTTTTCGTGGCCTATGTCCAGATGGATTCAGGATATTCCCTTTTGTCCGTCTTTATAATAATACCACTAGGACTATCAATGACAAACTGGGAAATTTCGAGAAAGATCCGCTTAAGTGAAAACGAGTCCTCCTACACAACTTATTCAAAGGTTTGGGGACGAAAAAAGGCCATCCTTATCGCTTTGACCATGCAGTTGACCGTTCTTGCGTGTACAGCCATTTTTCTTTTCGTTACAGGATCGCCATGGACTCTGACAGCTTCGTTTGCTGCTCTGTACTGTCTTATTGCCTCGAAATATATAACATTCATGCGAATAGAAACAGACTCCGGCGGCAAATGGGATAAAATAATTCCTTTGCGAAAATATGGAGAGCTGCAAGGCCTTCTTTTACAGCTCACATTCATTGCCGCCTACTTTGCAGGCTGATCTGACAGAACAGGAGAATCAAAATGACACGGCGATGGATCACTGAATTTCGGCCTGAAGAACAAAAAACCTCCATTTTAGGCGGTAAAGGGCTCAATCTTTTCAAACTTACCAGGTACGAAGCGGCTGTCCCGCCGTTCGGAGTGGTTTCAACCCAGGCTTACCTTGATTACCTGAATAACGGCCGCAATCTTGATCCCTTTCTCATAGAATCGATTCTGAAAACCGTTGAGGGCTGGAATACGTCCCATGTAGCTGTCCGTTCAAGCATGTCCAGCGAAGACGGCGCTGCGTGCTCCTATGCCGGAATGATGGAAAGTTTTCTGTATGTAAGCCCTTCGCAAATCGGCCAGATGATCATCAATTGCTTTGAGTCCATGAACGCCGATCGTGTAAAAGCCT
>JADFZC010000634.1 GCA_015232735.1 Oligoflexales bacterium
CAGAGAACAACAGATCCATGGGTTGCTGATCCAAATTAACCCTTTCTGTCAGGCCATTATGGAAAAATTTGCTGTCAGTCAAAAAAACGGTGAAAAATTTGCATTCAGTCTTTCGGACCAATCCACTTTTTTAACGGATACGTGCTGCAGGTGATCTTTCAAGGAGATATTTTTTTCTTCCATAAGATAACCAAAAGCCGGTCAAGACAGCCTAACCAGGAGAGCATCCATGAAACCAAAATCAATTTTGAGATTAAGCCTTGCCTTTTCAATGATCCTTATTTTAGCATTAGCGTGCAAAGAAAAAGGCGACGATAAAAAATCGGACAGCTCCCCCCAGACCCAGACCATGGGTACGCAAAAAACCGATGATGTTCTTCCCCCGGACAATAGTTCCCCGGAAGCAAAAATATCAAAGACCGATCAAAACAGCATGCAGGAGGTCAAAAAATCCTCTTCAGGCTCAAATCCAGGCACCTCCATCAATCTGGATGAAATGAAAAACAAAAGCAAAACGTGTCTTTCTTCGCTTCTTTCCGCGGATGATATGAAGACAATAAAAGATCTTGTTGAATCGAAAGACGAGGATATTGCCGCTTTCAGGGCGAAAATCCAGGAAATATTGAAAGCCGAAAGTACAAAAAAGGCGATTGAGGATTTCCGAAGCTGCATGGCTGACGTCAAAAAGGAAATTCTTGACAAGAGGCCGATAAAAAAGGTTCTTAAGGACCTCGAACCTCTCAAGAGACTTGTCGACGAGGCGGTGAAGGATACTGATGCGGATATGGACGAAATACATGCCAAGCTTGAGCAGGCGCTTAAGAACGGCTCCATCGCAACTTCAGACATTTATAAAGTAATTGATGAGGTACTGAAGGATCTGCCGGTAAATCTCGACGACATTCACGCAAAAATTGACGAACTTTTGAAGGTTGGCGCCTCTGACCTCGAATCGATTCACAAGGATATCGACAGTATTCTGACAGGCGGGGCCGTTGATCTGGAAACCATCCACAAAGACATTGACGAGCTTCTAGGGGCCCTTCTGAAAGGTGATATCTTTGATGCAATACGGGCAAAAATAGATATATTCCTTAAACCCTGGAAAGACGGAATCGCTGACATTCATGCCAAGATAGGAGATCCGGGAAAAGGCCCCGGCGATCCTGATTTCCATGACAAATTATCAGAGATAATCAAAGGCGGCGGCAAGGACGCAGGCGAAATCGACGCAGCCATTGATGAATTTTTAAAGGAAATAGGCGATGGTTCCCTCATCAAGATCCTGAGTTCCGTGGATGAGCTCGAAAAACTCCGCAAGGAAGTGATGGATATCGATGGGCTTGACGAACTTAGAAAGCTTATCGAGGATCTTCTGAAAGTCTGATTTTTCAAGTTACTTCAATTTCTAAAGATACAGGCTCTTCATGAGCTTCTTGACTAGGTTTTGATCCATATCCACGAGAGTATAACCATTCTCAAAAAATAGCGCATACAGCGCCTTATTGATCTCCTCTACGGTTTCGGTACCTTCAAGCCTGACCACTCCCATGACCTCGGTATGGAATATGGTTACGAAAGACACCAAAAACGGAAGGGATTCAATAATTGAATCCCAGAAGGTTTTGTGCTTCAGCCAGGAATAAGGCGGCCTGAAAAACGGCAGTTCTATTTGCGTATGATCAACAAAATATGACTTGTACACGCTTTTCTTGCAGACGATATTCATCTTATGTCCCTGGAGCAGATGGGATTGAAAAGTCATGATCGTATTTGGTGCATGCACAACACGTCCTTCCGGGAAAAAGAGCATGGGCCGGGGATAGGCGGTTTTGAGCCGTCTTCGCCACTCTTCCCTCCCCTCTTTCGTGTCGAGGGCTATTCCCTCCGTCATGGAACGGTAGCAGAACCCGGAGTCTATGAGCAGTTTGCCAAAAAAAGACGACCTTGCGGCGGCCAGGTAGGTTGAATCAGCCTGATGCAGGTTTGACAGCAGCATTGCATCAAAACGGGCCCCGTGATTCGATGTTATAACCATACATCGGTCCATGCCTTTAGTGCCATCCCCTTTGGGAACCGAAACCCCTTCCTTGTCTTTCGGTTTTATATATACCCCCAGGCATATAAAATAGATCATTCTCATGACAGAAGGATAATCGTCCAGGCTGAAGGACAAATATTTTTTCAAGAGTAGGCCGGTCCCGAATGCGGCAAAAAGCAGTATAAAACGCAATATCGCCATGGGGATCTCGATGGGAAGAAAAATAAAAAACAGAATGGCTGTGCTCATATTGTCAAACAGACTGAACCGCTTGAACTGCATCAGATACTCCGCGCCCAGGGGGGTGATTTTGCCATCTTTGACAAAGTCCTCCTCAGGGTGGACTGCATTTTTAAACGGATAGACATTTTCATCGCTTTTCTTTGCCAGATTATCCATTGCTTTTATCCCGCTTTTTTCAGTTCATGTATTACCTTGGCAGGCATGTCGGTAGTCAGAAAATCAACGCCAATATCCCTGTATCTTCGAGCATTCTCGAACGTATCGTCCTTCCTGTAGCTCCAGATCGCGAGCTTTAGTCCCCTGTCATGGATTTTTTTGACCCACTCCCTCGTAATGACCGTTGAATTTTCCATATCGAGA